>CAZUXX010000651.1:0-2592 GCA_964624215.1 uncultured Planctomycetaceae bacterium | reverse complement strand
GGCGACACGTCGTTGGCGATGGCTCCAATAACGGGCACGCCGTTCGTCGAAAGGATGTCCCGGGTCCGTGCCAGTGCGGCCGAGCGGTTCTTTTCCATCCGCACGACGAGAATCATTCCGTCTGTATGCGGGCTGATGATGCACGGATCGCTCACGGCAAGCACCGGCGGGCTGTCGACCAGAATGTAGTCATAGTCCGTCCGGGCTTCTCGCAGGAGCTCTCCAAGCTGGCCGACCGACAACAGCTCGGCAGGATTCTCCGGAGCCGGGCCCGCAGGCATCACGCTCAGCCCGTCGATTCGTGTCGAGGCGAGGGCGTTATCCCACGCAATCTCGCCCCGAAGAACATCCGACAGGCCAACCGACGACCGCAACCCGAGCAGTTGATGCACGGTCGGTCGACGCAGGTCCGCATCGATCAAAAGCACCTTCTTCCCGGACTGGGCAATGGCCACCGCCAGGTTGACGCTCGACGTGCTCTTCCCGTCACCCGGTTCCGGACTGCTCAGCTGGACGATGCGGTGAGACTGCCCGCGATCCGACAGGAAGAGGGTCGTCCGGATCGTCCGGTACGCTTCGGCTTCGCGCGAGCCGGGCCGGTGGTAGTAGAACACCGCCGGATCAATCCCGGTCCGCGACACGACGTTCGGATCGATCTGTTGCAACCCTTCAAAACGCGGGACCGAACCCAGAACCGGCATGCCGATGGTCTGTCGCAGTTCTTCCTGCGTGCGGATCGACGTGTCCAGCCACTCCCGCAGGTACATCAGCGCGAAGACCGTCCCGATACCAAGGATCCCGCAGGCTCCGATGATCTTCAGGGCCTGCTTCATCGACTTCTGAACACGAATCTGGGCGATCGGTTCAACCGTGAATCCCTCCTGGTCCTTCGATTGCCTGAACGTGATGATCTGATTGACGATGTCGGCGCGCTCCTGCTTCTTCGCCGCAATGGCGTCCTTGCGGCGCTGATCCTCCAGTTCCAGCAGGCCGGCATCCTTGGCCTTCTGCTCGGCCTCGTCACGCTGCTGGACCAGGCCTTCGTACTGGGTCTGCAGGTAGTTCAGGTTGTTTTCCAGCGTGCGGCGATAAATCGATGGCAGATCGACTCCCGACGCGACTGCGAGCCCCTTCTCCCCGGCCTCGTCCGGCAATTTCTCCATCCGTGGCGGACTGATCCCCTGCTGCCGGTAGAAACCGAGAATCGTCTCGATCTGACGTTGAACCTTGATCACGTCTCCATGGTTCCGACCGAGCACGTTGAGCAGCCGTGCTTCGAGCATCCGCGCTGTCAGCAACTGACTGTCGAGGGCCGCCTTTCCCGGAGGACCGGCCAGCAGACTCGCGCCTCCACCTCCCCCCGAGTTTCCGGATCCGTTTCCGGACCCCGACGAAAGCGTGTGCATGATCCAGAACTCGACAACGTCCCGCGGTTCACCATTCGCCAGCATCGATTCGAGCGTCGTCAGCTTGGCCTGCACGTCGTCGTAGGCGACGCGGTTCTCCTGCAGCCTCTTGGTCACCTCATCGAGATACTGCTCATTACGGTTCGGCATCGCCACGGGGCCCCCCGTCTGTCCGACGACCGCGGCTGATCGGAAGATCGGCGGCACCGATTGCCGCCACTGGAAGTGTTCCTGCTCCAGCTTCGCGATCTCTTGCGACAGTGTCGCTTCCTGGGTGATCAGCGTTTCGGCCAGCTTCTTGACGTCCCGCGACTTGCGATCATCGAGGTAATCGCGATAGGCGTTCACAATCGACTCCACGACCGACTTCGCCGTCTTGGCCTCGGGGTGGGTGAACGCGATGTTGAACACGTTGTCCTTGGAGGTCTCGCGACCGGCGGTCCGGGAGACCTGCAACCCGTCGATGATGTCCTGGATCGGGTCGAAGCTCCCTGCGAAGGCGGGCAGTTTGTTCAACCCGTGGTCTTCCAGAGCCCGGTGCACAATCGCGTCGCTCTTGATCAGGGTCACGTGCTCTCCGCGATCGCCTGTTGTATTCAGTCCCCGCGCATCGACCGGGAGAGCTGTCTTCTCCGAGACCAGAATTCGCGTCTCGGCCTGGTACGTGGGTCCGAGCACCAGGTACGCCAGCATCCCCAGCAGCAAACCGCCCCCCAGACCAACCAGCATCGGCTTCCAGATCGACAGCGAAAACTGCACGAAATCGATCGACCGACGCCGCTCCATCGGTTCGTTCGAGTGGAACCCGAGCGGGGCGAAATCGACGGTCGGCTCGGATGGCTTGGTGGCAACGAGTGACACGAGCAGGCTCTCAGCGTCAGGTGCAGGTCAGTTCTGGAAAAGTGGTCCCGGGCAAACCCCGGAACAACCTCTTGAACTGAACCTAACACTCGCTCGAAACCCGTGCGGCTGCCTCGCCACATTGCAGCCGAAAAGCATCATGCCTTTTTGCAACACTTCGGCACCACCGGTCATCCCGATGGAATCTTCGTCACAACCATTGTGACCGGAACGCGGGAGCACGCCCGGGACCAGGTTCCGGCTTGACGCGCACCGTCACCACCCGGAGCTCGACGCGCTTTTACTTCCGGAAGAATAGCGGCATCAGCTCGCTTCCGTGGGAAAG
>CAZUXX010000650.1:1062-2593 GCA_964624215.1 uncultured Planctomycetaceae bacterium | reverse complement strand
TTTTGGGGATCAGTCCTGACAGCCTGGCGTCGCACGAGAGGTTTGCGGCGAAGCACAGCCTGCCGTTTACGCTGTTGTCGGACGAGGATCATGCCGTGGCTGAGAAGTACGGCGTGTGGGTCGAGAAGCGAAATTTCGGCCGGACGTCGATGGGGATTCAGCGAGCGACGTTTCTGATCGACAAGGAAGGCAAGATTGCAGCGGTGTGGCCGAAGGTGAAAGTGAAGGGTCACGTCGACGAGGTGCGCGAGGCGGTCGCCCAGCTGGGTTGATGGACGCGGCCGAGCGGGCAGCGGCATTGCTGCACCTTGTTGGCAGGGGTTGTCGGGCGTTTGGCAGCCGTAGTGCGTCGCTCATGGGCACGAGGTCATGTGTTCTCTGCTGCGAGACAAGGAGAGGAGATGCCGACGATCGCACTTCCCGATGGACCGCTGCATGTGACCGATGCGGGGAGCGGATTGCCGCTCGTGCTGGTGCACGGATTTCCGCTTGATCACCGGATGTGGCAGCATCAGATCGAGTCGCTCTCGACGAGCTGCCGGGTGATTGCGCCGGACTTGCGGGGGTTCGGTCAGTCCCCTCCTGCGAAGGGGGAGACGGTGACGATGCAGGAGTTCGCGGGGGAACTGATCGCAATGCTCGATGAGCTGAAGATCGGCGAGCCTGTCGTGCTGTGCGGACTGTCGATGGGCGGATACATCGCCTGGGAGTTTGTCGAGCAGGCGGCCGAGCGGCTGAGGGGACTGATTCTGTGTGATACCCGTGCCGCGGCGGACTCCGCTGATGCGGCGGCACAGCGGCTGATGAACGCAGACCGCGTGCTGCGCGAGGGACCGGAGTTTCTGGCCGAAGGGATGCCGGAGAAGCTGTTCTCCGAGGTGACCCGTGAGGATCAGCCGGAGATTGTGAGCAAGACTCAGGAGGTGATCCGGGGGACGTCCCGCGAGGGGATTGCCGCGGCACTGCGGGGGATGGCAGAGCGTGCTGATGTTCGTGATCGACTGGCGGGGATCACGCTACGGACGCTGCTTGTCTGCGGCGAGGAGGACGCGATCTCTCCTCCCGAGGAGATGCGGGCGATTGCCGAGGGTCTGCCTGAGGCGCGGTTCGAAGTGATTGCCCGTGCGGGACACATGGCCCCCCTCGAGCAGCCGGAGGCGGTGAACGCGGTGATCCGGGAGTTTCTTGAGTTCTGAGTTTGATTACGGCCGCAGGTTGTCTGCCGCGTGAGTACGGGGCTCGATGGCGATCGAGTGTGGCAATCGCTGGTCGAGCCCGCGCAGCCGGGTCGTGACGGTCCGCAGACCGCACAGCGCGATTCCGAATGCGGCGAGAAGCAGGAGGATGCCTGTGGCACCGAGTCCGGTCTCGGCGGTTCGTTGGTCGAGTGAGTCGATGTCCGGATCCTTGCGAGAAGGTTGATGCGGCGTATCGAGGCCGGACGTGCCGGCGAGGACGGGAGGACGCTGCGCGCGATGCGACGGGTTGTCGGCGTCGCGTGGGGATTCTTCTGTCGTCCGGTCGTCAGTCG
>CAZUXX010000650.1:0-1052 GCA_964624215.1 uncultured Planctomycetaceae bacterium | reverse complement strand
GCCACCTTGAGTTGGACGGTCGACTGCGTTGCGTCGTCGGTCACAGTGACGGGCACCCGCAGCCGGGCTGTTCCGAAGCGGCAGACGCCCCCTTCCCCATCGCGGCAGTACTGGTACTGGACGGTGAGGTCGAACGTGCCGGTGCCGGTTCCGGCAAGCGGGAGAGCGAGGGTCGCCCGGGTTTCGGCCTGCTGTGCCTCGTGCTTGATACCGAGTTGATCGGCGGGGACGAGGGCTTGCTCGCCCACGGCGTCGACCTGGCAGATCACACTGGCCAGCTTGTTGAGCTTAAAGTCCTCGGGGAGAGCGAAGTCAACGGTGAAGGTGAGGTTCTTTCCGGAAGCGACGGACTGGGCCTCGACAGCCTGCGCATCCGGAAGGGACGGGGTTTCGCGGATCTGGGGCGGCGGGGGTGGCGTGAGTCCCTCGACCTGAAACTCCTGCACTGCTTTTGTCTGGAGGTTGGCTTTCAGGATTCGGTGGTTGTTGGTGTCGGCGATCCAGAGAGTGTCTTTCGAGAGTGCCAGTCCGGCCGGCTCATTGAGCTGAACGGGGTCGAGACCGGCTCCTCGTTCGCCGGTCCCGAGCCAGGAGGAGACTTCGCGGGAGGCGATGTCGACGAGCCGGATCTTGTGGTTGTAGGTGTCGGCGATGTAGAGCTTGCCCTCGCGGTGAACGATCCCGAGCGGATGCTGCAGTCGGGCTGCGTCTCCGACACCGTCGATGTCGCCGAATTCGAAGAGGGCACGATCGATGTCGTGAGGTCCGGCGATGGTGGTGACGGTGCCGCGGGGTCCGATGGTTGCCTTACGGACGGCCGAGCCTTCGCTATCGACGAAGTAGAGAGCTTCGCCGTCATGCGTGATTCCGGAGGGCTGGGCGAGTGAGGCCTGCTCGAGGGGGCCATCGGTGACGTGTTCGCGGGCATTGCCGGCGAAGATCTCGACGGTTCTGGCTCCGAGGCGGTGCCGCCAGAGCTGATGGGGCCCGGCCATGGCAATGTAGAGGGTCCCGTTCAGTTCGGTGAGGGCCCAGGGGCTGTTGAGTGGTGT
>CAZUXX010000649.1:0-2593 GCA_964624215.1 uncultured Planctomycetaceae bacterium | reverse complement strand
GCGTTGCTCCTGGTCCTTCTGGAGGCGGGCGCGTTCGAGCTCGTTCAGGACGAGGCTCGCTCGCCTGCTTTCTGGCAGCGCTGGAAAGTGTCGGTACGGAGGCACTGCGGCAACCCGTGTACATCACGGCGACCGCTGACGAAGAAGTCGGGATGCGCGGTGCCGAACAGGTCGCGACCGAATCACAACTCTTCCGCGAGATGGTCGAGGGAGATTCACGCGGCATCATCGGTGAACCGACAGAACTGGACGTCGTTCACGGGCACAAGGGGGGAACCGTGATCCGTGTCGTTTCCGAAGGGATCGCGGCACACTCGAGCACGCTCAAGGGGAAGAACGCGAACCTCGCGATGATTCCCTTCCTTGCGGAAATGAAGGAGATCCACGACGAGACCGTTCGCGATCCCCGGTGGCAGAATCCTGAGTACGACCCGCCGATCCTCTCGTGGAATATCGGGATCAACGATCACACGCCGGCCATCAACATCACTCCGCCGCAAAGTATCTGCACGATCTATTTCCGGAAGATGCCGAACGTGGAGACGCGGCCACTTGTCGAGCGGGTCGAAGAGTCGGCCCGGCGGCACGGCCTTCGCTGCACTGTCACCGACTTCGGACAACCCCTGTACGTCGATCCGAACTCGGACTATGTTCGCGAATGCCTGGAGCTGGCCGGACGGACGTCCTCCCGCACGGTCGCTTACGGAACTGACGGGGCCAGGCTGACGGCACTGAAGAAACTGATCGTGCTGGGGCCCGGCAGTATCAGCCAGGCCCACACGCATGATGAGTGGATCTCCCTCGAACAGCTGGAACTGGGAACCAGCCTGTACCGACGGCTGATTGAGCGATGGTGTCTGGCATGAGGCAACAGGCGAAGCGGGAATCACGCCCCGGACGGCTTCTCACCGGTCTGTTCACCCGCAAGTTGCCTCTGGAAACCGAGACCACCACGTACGTGCTCGTCAGTGTGCTCGACTACATCATGACCTATGTGCTGCTGATGTACGGCGGACAGCAAGGTCACCGCTACTTTGAGTCGAACCCGGTCGCCTCGTACTTCATCTATTCGTGGGGCCTGAAGACCGGGATGCTGACCTTCAAGCTCTCGGTGGTGACATTCGTCTGCCTGCTGGCGCAGGTAATCGCGATCAGGAAACCACACCTGGGCCGCGCTGTCTTGCTGATCGGAACAGTCGTCACAAGTGCCGTGGTGATTTACAGCCTGCTGCTGTTCCTGCGGCACGGATGACCCGGGCGAAATTGCCCCGGGATGCCTCGGCAGGACGAATCCACGGCCATTAATGCGGAGTGGAAGGGGGCTCTTGCTGATTCTGACCTCGCTTGACAGTCGATATCGCGTTGGTGAAGATCGCCGTGCCAATCTGATACTGAATTCCTCCCGAACCCTGCCGTGGTGACGGTCGCCTGTCGGCAGCGGGGCGTGTTTCACAGGGCAGGACTGCGCTATGGCTGCGGGTCAACGCCGAATCGATGTCGAGCAGATCGGCGACGCAACCGTCGCTCGCTTTGCAGATAAGAAGATCCTGGACGAGAATGCGATCCAGGTGATCGGTAACCAGCTGTTCGGCCTGGTTGAGGAAGAGGGTCGCAAGAAGATCGTTCTCGACTTTTCCAACGTGGAGTACCTCTCCAGCGCTGCCCTGGGCAAGCTGATCACGATGGACAAGAAGGTCAAGGCGGCAGGAGGCAAGCTGCGACTCTGTTCGATTCGCCCGGACATTTACGAGGTCTTCGCCATCACGAAGTTGAACAAGCTGTTCGACATCAGGGATGATCAGGATCAGGCCCTGGAGGGACTGTGAGGCATTCCTGAAGATCGTCACCCGGCTGTCTTCTGAAAACCGGTGATCACGAGGAATTCCGGATTCGTGCCGCATGTCCGCCGAGAGCTTTGACATCGCCATCCCGAGCGAGCCCTCAGCCGGGTCGAAGGTCCAGGATCGCATCATCGCTCTGATGGAGGCACGGAAGTTCTCGGCTCGCGACGTCTTCGGTGTCCGACTCGCCCTCGAAGAGGCGATGATCAACGCCATGAAGCATGGCAACGGGCTCGATCCCTCCAAGAACGTACATATCCGTTGCGAGATCAGCGACGACCGCGTCTTTGTCTCCATTCGCGACGAAGGGCCTGGCTTTGATCCGCAGGATGTCCCGGATCCCACCGAGGACGAGAATCTCGACAAGCCCAGTGGCCGGGGCCTGATGCTGATGAAGGCCTTCATGACCTCGATCACCTACAACGAGACGGGCAACGAGGTGCGGCTGGAGAAGCAGAAGGATCCCGAGGAAGAAGCCGCCGCAGGCTAAGCGCGCAGCCTCCTCCGAATCGTCACTCGTGCCGGTCAGTTGCCCGGCGGCAGGATGGCTCCACCACCTGTGGTGACTCTGCCGGGTTCGGCATCTCAGGCAGCCGCCCGTCCCACGCTCGCCTCGACGAAGACTCCGATACTCGTCCGCAGTGGCTCGGAACAATTGCCACTTCTCCGGGCCTCGACCCGCACGCCATAGCGGTAAACGGAGGTGACTGCCAGCTCGACGTCGGAATCGTCCAAAGGCTCGCACTCCACTC
>CAZUXX010000648.1:1100-2598 GCA_964624215.1 uncultured Planctomycetaceae bacterium | reverse complement strand
CTGGCGGCGTCTGAACGGCGGATGGGATCTCCCCTCTGCCGACGGACGCCGCCATGTCGTTGGGCTGGGCGCGTTGGGGGCCAGGCTCAAATGCCGCAGGCGCGGTGAGTGCGCGATGCGGAGAGCAGCGTCCCTGTCTCGTGCAGGCCGACCCAGCTCTCGCCGTGACGGCATGCCACCCACCCGCGATGACGGCGTATCACGAAACCAGGGCGCGGCGGTTGATGCTGTGTCGCGGGTTCGAGTCAGTCAGGAGTCTGGCCCACGTTCCTACGGCAGTTGCGTGACACCCATCAGGTAGCGATCGCATTCGCGGGCGGCCTCGCGGCCTTCGTTGATGGCCCAGACGATCAGGCTCTGGCCGCGGCGGCAGTCACCACAGGCAAAGACGCGGTCAATGCTGGTCGCGTACTTGCCGTACTCGGCCTTGAAGTTGGACCTCTGGTCGGTCTCCAGACCAAGCTGTTCGGCGATGATCCGCTCGGGTCCGCGGAAGCCGAGTGCGAGGAAGCACAGGTCGGCTGGCCACTCCTTCTCGCTTCCTTCGATGACGGTGAAGG
Organism: uncultured Planctomycetaceae bacterium; assembly: GCA_964624215.1. GTDB lineage: Bacteria > Planctomycetota > Planctomycetia > Planctomycetales > Planctomycetaceae > CAZUXX01. The sequence continues at coordinate 2,038 of CAZUXX010000648.1, read as the reverse complement.
GTCTGCCGTTCGAGGGGACCGACCAGTCGAGAGTGACGGTGCGAATGCCGGTGAGGTTTCCGCTTTCGTCGCCGATGAACTCGACGGTCTGGATGCCGTACTCGCGCGGGTCGTTGGGGAGTGTCTTGCCGGGGACGAGACTGTAATCGAATCGTGCTGCGGCTTCGGCATGGCCGTAGTCGGTGCGATAGATCTTCGGCCACTGGGGCCAGGGATTGTCGGCGGCCCGGGCGGCGGGTGGCTGCGGAACGATCTCGAAGTTGACGAGGCTCCTGCAGCCGTGACGCAGGCTCGTGCCGATACAGTCGGTCCCCGTGTCTCCACCCCCGATGACGATCACGTCCTTGCCGGCGGCCGAGATGTACGCGCCGTCCTCGTGATTCGAATCGAGCAGGCTCTTCGTGTTCTTTGTGAGGAATTCCATGGCGAAATGGATTCCCCGCAGGTGGCGGCCGGGTGTTTTGGCGAAGAAGTCGTTGGGGACAGTCGCTCCGGTCGCGAGGATGACCGCGTCGAACCGATCGAGCAGTTCGGGGGCGGAGATGTCCTTGCCGATCTCGGTGTTGGTAACGAAGCGGACACCTTCTTCTTCCATCAGCCGGATGCGGCGCTCGACGACCTTCTTCTTTTCGAGCTTCATGTTGGGGATGCCGTACATGAGCAGTCCACCGACGCGGTCGGCCCGCTCGTAGACGGTCACCTCGTGCCCGGCACTGTTGAGCTGTGCTGCCGCGGCGAGTCCGGCGGGGCCAGAGCCGACGATGGCGACCTTCTTGCCGGTCCGCTGCTTTGGCGGGCGGGGGACCACCCAGCCTTCTTCCCAACCGCGGTCGATAATGGCCTTTTCGATCGTCTTGATGGCGACCGGAGGCTCGCTGATGCCCAGGGTACACGACCCTTCACACGGAGCAGGGCAGACGCGGCCGGTGAACTCCGGG
>CAZUXX010000648.1:0-1090 GCA_964624215.1 uncultured Planctomycetaceae bacterium | reverse complement strand
CAGCCGGTCGAGCGCCTCTTTCCAGTCGTTGTGGTAGACGAGATCGTTCCACTCCGGGATGAGGTTGTGCACGGGGCACCCGGCTGCCATGCCGGCCATCAGGTCGCCGGTATGACAGAAGGGGATGCCGCAGTCCATGCAACGTGCGCCCTGCTGCCGCAGCTCTTTGTCCTCGAGCGGCTCGGTGAACTCGTTCCAGTCCCCCAGCCGCACGAGCGGATCGCGTTCGCGGTAGGTCGTGCGGAGGTACTCTTTGAATCCGGTGGGTTTGCCCATGGGGAGTCGTCGGTTGAGTTGTCTGAAATCGGTGTGGTGAGGGAGAGCGGGACCGGCGTCGCAAGCCGCGGCGTCTCTGTGCGGCCGTGTGTGTGTCAATTGGACATACTGAATGCCGATGCCGTCCGGAAAGTGCTCTCCAGTTTGTTCGAGGGGCCGGGGGTAACCGCAGCCCCGCTTGGTTCGGGAGCGGGGAGTCCCCGCCGGGTTGTGTGTCTAGGCCACCGGGACAGCCTCGTTGTTGGCCTCTGCGGCGGCTTCGGCCTTGAGTTCGCTCAGGGCCCGTTTGTAATCGCGTGGCATCACCTTGATGAAGTTGCCGAGCTCGCGGTCCCAGTTTTCGAGGATCTGTGCGGCCCGTTGAGAGCCGGTGTAGATCTGATGCTTCTCGATCAGTTCCTTCAGTTCCCCGATGTCGTCGACGTCCTCGACCGGATCGAGGTCGACGAGTTCGAGATTGCAGTTCAGACGGAACTGGTCGGGATCGGGGGCATAGACGTAGGCAATGCCTCCGGACATGCCGGCCGCGAAGTTGCGTCCGATCGATCCGAGGACGACGACGCGTCCGCCCGTCATGTACTCGAGTCCATGGTCGCCGCAGCCTTCGACCACAGCCTTCGCTCCGGAGTTACGGACACAGAATCGTTCGGCGGCCATCCCGCGGAAGTAGGCTTCCCCTTCGGTGGCCCCGTAAAGGGCGACGTTCCCGACGATGATGTTCTCGGAGGGATCGAACGTGCTCCCTTCCGGCGGGTAGACCATGATCTTGCCACCGGAGAGCCCCTTGCCGACGTAGTCGTTGGCATCGCCCGTC
>CAZUXX010000647.1:0-2611 GCA_964624215.1 uncultured Planctomycetaceae bacterium | reverse complement strand
GGCTCGGTCACCCTCTCCACCGAGGGAACCACGCAGTTCGTCCTGGCCGACGCAGCACAGTTCATCCCCGTCGACGAACTCGAAAATCGCAAGCTCGACCCGAACCTCCTCGCCGCGATCAATCGCATCAAGGATCGCATCAGCGAACTCGAAGCCACAGAGAAGTCTCTCAAGGAGAACGCACCGCCTCCCGCACCAAGGGCACTCGCCCCGCGCGAAGCCGAAACCGTCGGCGACTGCCCCGTCTGCATTCGGGGCGAGCACAATCATCATGGGCCAATCGTCCCCCGCGGGGTCTTGCAGGTCACTTCTCCTGAAGGCTTTGCACTCAACATCCCCGAAGGACAGAGCGGCCGATTGCAGCTCGCCGACTGGATCGCCAACCCCGAAAACCCCCTGACGGCACGCGTCTTCGTCAATCGCGTCTGGTGCCACCTCGTCGGAGAAGGCATCGTCCGCACCGTCGACAACTTCGGGACCCTGGGCGATCGACCGTCCCACCCCGAACTGCTCGACCGCCTCGCTGCCGACTTCATCGCCGACGGCTGGTCCCTCAAATCACTCGTCCGGCAGATCGTCCTCAGCCGCTTCTACCGGCAATCCAGCGTCCACCGCGAAGACGCCTTCCTCATCGACCCCGATAACCGGCTCCTCTGGCGCGCACACCGCAAGCGACTCAGTGCGGAATCCATTCGCGACAGCCTCCTCGCAATCAGCGGTACCCTCGATGACACCCGGGGCGAATCACCCGTTAGTAACCTCGGCACCCTCGTCAACAACAACTCGGCCAGCGACAAGGCCTTCGAGCAGAAACAATCCGGCCGCAAAAGCCTCTACCTCCCCGTCATCCGCAACGAACTCCCCAGCCTGTTCGTCGCCTTCGACTTCGCCGACCCCGACTTCGTCACCGGACGCCGCGCCGAAACCAACGTCCCGGCACAGGCCCTCGTGCTCCTCAACAGCCCTCTCGTTCTCCAATCTGCCGACGCCGCAGCCAGACGAATGCTCAGCGAGGCCTCGGCCGATCCCTACGCCCGCGTGGAATGGTGCTACCACACCATCCTCACCCGTTCCCCCACCTCTGCCGAGGCCGACCGCGCTCTCGCCTTTGTCGACAGCCTCACCGCCGATGATGAACTTCGCCCCTGGTCCCGGTTGATCCACGTCCTCGTCGCGTCCACCCAGTTCCGCATGCTCGACTGATCCCGGACTCCGCGTCGCATCGAGACAGTCCACGCCGCCTCTCTCAAGCGCTCCGTGAACCCCCGCGCCCCCTTCGAAAGTGATTCACATCCGGGAGGCAGCGGCACAGAACATGGAGGCCCGGCTGCAAGGCAACCGGCAGAGACTCTCCAACTCGACGCGCTCAGCTCACCACCGTCGACCGCCGCGCTGCAACCCGCTCGCTGATCGCCTTCGCCACAAGCAGAACCAGCGTCACCCCGCCGGCGATCAGACCGTTTCGTAACTTCTCGTTCACGGGCGTGCTGGACACATCGGTGCTCGTCACCGCCGTCACCAGACCGGTCAGACCGCCCAGAATGAACACGTTCAGCCACCCTAAAAGTCCGGAGAAGAACTCCTTGCGGCGACCGCCTGTTCCCCGCAGTTCATTGAACGCCACGGCCATCACCACCAGCATCCCGACGACCAGTCCCTCAAACAGATCCGGCTGGCTCTTGAACAGCTTCGCGACCGAATCGACCACCAGTCGCAAAAACAGCGTCCCCAGAATCACTCCGCCAACCGTCCCGACGCCTCCCGTCAGACTGCAGCCGCCAACCACGGCGGCGGCAATCGCGTTCAGCTCATAACCCAGTCCGTCCGACGACGGGCTGCTCGTGCCCACATAGCACGCGTACAGAATCCCCGACAGCGATGCCGTCATGCTCCCCGTACAGTACGCCAGCCACTTCAGCCGAGCGGTCCGGATCCCGCTCAGCCGCGCCGCCTCTTCATTCCCCCCCATCGCGTACAGATGCCGGCCCGCCACTGTCCGGGTCATCAGCACCCACAGTCCCAGCGACAGCAATGCCCAGATCACGCACGGAACCCACCAGCTGTTCTGGCCCACCGACGTCAGCGTCTCATCCGAAATTGTGATCGTCGACTGTCTTTGCCCGTAGCGAAGCGAGGTCACATCCTGGATCAACAGCCGCGCCAGACTCCGCAGACCCACCAGCGACGCCAGCGTCGCCACAAACGGCGGTAGCCGGATCGCCGTAATCAGCCACGCGTGCAGGCTCCCGATCAGAAAGCCCGCCGACAGCGTACACACCGCAGCCACCGACCAGACCCACACCGGCAGGTTCGCGGTATCCGGGAAATGCCGCTCGGGATCCGAAGGCCAGCGGGTCGTCGGATCATCCGGGGCCAGCAGGATGATGACCCCGAAAAACAGCATCCCGCTGAAGGCAATCACCGAACCGCTCGAAAGATCAATCCCCCCCGCGATGATCACCACCGCTGCGCCCAGCGCGAAAATCCCCGTGAGCGAGGCCTCCCGCGCAACCGAGTGAACTGTCCGCTCCAGTTTCGAATGGTACGAATTTCTTAACGTCGCTGTCACACCAACGACCGCCACGATCGCCAGCAACAGGCCCAGTTCATT
>CAZUXX010000646.1:0-2620 GCA_964624215.1 uncultured Planctomycetaceae bacterium | reverse complement strand
GCTCGGCCGGGAGACCATCGAGTTGTGCGAGGATCTGCTGCATCGATCGATGCGGAACTGCTTCCTGCGGGTTGAGGTGATCTGCGATCGACAGGGCTTCTGGCTGGAGCCGCACCAGGACATTCGTGAGAAGCGGATGTCGATGCTGTTGTACGCCAACCCGTACGACGAGTCGGAACGACTGGGGACCGACCTGTATGACGAGTCGTTGCAACTGGTCAAGACGATTCCCTACCGGGAGAACGTCGGGTACATGTTCGCGCCAGCCGACAATACGTGGCATGGGCTCGAAAAGAAGGAGATCCGCCGAGAACGTCGATCACTGTTGATCAACTACGTCACGTTCCCCACGTGCTGGAGACTTCCCGGTCGGCGGCTGGCGGCAGCGTAGATCGCCTCGTGACCGTCTGAACGGATTCCACACCCCAGCCGTTCGCTCCGGGACCAGACTCTCACGCCGGTGAATGAGCGTGGGATCCGATAGAAGCGCCTGAAATACCCTGCTCGCATGCCGACCCGGTTCTCCTGCCATGAAGACAGGCAGACCACGCAGAACAGAGAGCCGGTGTGGACCATCGAGGTGCGGGTCGAATGCCGACCGACGTGCACCACGGTCGGATCGCCCCTCGGTGATGCTGCATGTCCACTGCATGCGCTTTAGGATGAATGACTCGCCCGTTCTCATCCGAGGTTCCTCATGGCCGGTCGACTCCTGCTGTCGCTGTTTGCTCTTGTGTTTGCGTGTGGCTGCCCGTCGGAGACGACGGTCGACTCGGGCGTGTCTGAGCCTGATGCGGAGCAGCAGTCCCGCGGCGTGATCGGGGTGTCGCTGCTGACGTTTGAGAATCCATTCTTCAAGGTCGTTGGCGACAACATCCGGGAGGAAGCTCAGAAGCACGGGTACGAGGCGGTGATCCTCAGTTGTGATGAAGATGCCGCGCGGCAGTTTCAGCAGGTGGAGGACTTCATCGTCCAGAAGGTGTCGGCGATCGTGCTCAGTCCGAAGGAGACCCGGTCGATCGTTCCCGCGGTGCAGAAAGCAAACAAGGCTGGCATCCCGGTGTTCACTGTCGACATTCCCTGCGATGAACCTGGCGTCGAGATCGTCTCGCAGGTGACGACGGACAACTTTGGCGGGGGTGAACTCGCGGCCAAAGGAATGATCGAAGCGATCGGCAGTGGCAAGGTGGCGATTCTGCATTATCAGACAGCCGAGTCGTGCCGTCTGCGTGTGGCAGGCTTTCGCAAGGAGATCGACGCGTACAACGCGACGGCCGATCAGCCGATTGAAATCGTCGCCGAATACGAAGGGGGAGCCAAGAAGGACATGAGCCGCAGCGCCGCGGCCGACGCCCTGCAGGCCACACCGGACCTGCGGGGGATTTTCGCGATCAACGATCCTTCGGCACTGGGAGCTGTGGCTGCTATTGAAGAGGCTGGTCGCCTGGGTCAGGTGACGATCATCGGTTTCGATGGCCAGCCGGATGGCAAACAGGCGATTCTGGAAGGGAAGATCTACGCCGATCCGATCCAGTACCCGGACCGTCTCGGGCAGCAGGTTACGCAGTGCATTGTGGACCACTTCAAGGGGAAGGAGGTCCCCGAACGGATCCTGATCCCGACGACGCTGTACACGCAGGCAGAGGCACGAAACGACCCGGAACTCCAGTAAGTAAGAAGCCCGGGTCGTCGTGATGCGAGTTGCGGTAGCCGCTTCAGCCTCTGCGCGGGACAAGCGGGGGAGTGTGCGGGACCAGACGGCGGGGGTCGCTGCCAGTGATGCGGGCCGGCACGCCGGAGACGTTGCGGCTACTTCTTCGCGATTTCTGCTTCGATCGCGTCTGTCAGCTGCTCAGGCTGGACCCCGGTCTTGAAGCGACTGACGATCTTGCCGTCGCGTCCGATGAGGAACTTCTCGAAGTTCCAGCTGATCTTCCCCGCGTGCTGCGGATTCGTCTCTTGGGACGTCAGATACTGGTACAGCGGAGCCGCCTTGTCGCCGTTGACATCGATTTTGGCGAACATCGGGAAGGTGACGCCGTAATTCTCCCGGCAGAAGGAGCGGATTTCTTCCGCGGAGCCGGGCTCCTGGGCGCCGAACTGATTGCAGGGAAGCCGAGGATCACCAGCCCCTGATCCTTGTATTTGTCGTAGAGCTCCTGCAGACCGGCGTACTGCGGAGTCGCCCCGCACTCGCTGGCGACATTGACGATGAGGACGACCTTTCCGTGATAGTCCGAGAGGTTAATGGTCTTCCCTTCGAGGGACTTCATTTCGAAGTCGAGTGCAGCAGGCACTTTGTCAGTCTCCTTCCCGGCAGCGTTCAGTGAACAGGTGAGAGTCAGCGCGGCGATAAGAGCGGTGAACAGTTTCATCGGGGAACCCCTGGAGATGGACCGGAGCGAATGGTTCGGTGAAAACCAGTCATACCGGCTCGACCGTGACAGCGTCAAACGGCAACAGGCCGCAGAGCACCCGGATACAAGGCGACCCGGCAGGGACCATGCCGGATTCGAGTGCCGCGGCATCCGGACTTGCCAGTGACACTGCACGCAGGAGGGATACCCTCTAGAATGATTCGCCGACCGGTGCCGGTTTGCAGTCGAGTTGCGGACTCACC
>CAZUXX010000645.1:0-2630 GCA_964624215.1 uncultured Planctomycetaceae bacterium | reverse complement strand
GGCAGCAGTTGGGCCGCAAACTCTTTCACACCCAGATGGTCACCGTCCTGGCAGCAGCGCTCTTCGCGCTGCTCCAGGCGCTCGGGAACTTCTCCGGTGAGTGGGTCATCGGCGGAGTCGAAGGCAAGGTTTTCGCCTACGGATTTCTCCTGTGGTCCGCAGCAATGCTGTTCGATCGCCGCTGGCTGACCGCCGCCGCTCTCGCCGGGGCTGGCGTGAGCTTTCATCCACTCGTCGGAGGTTGGTATGTCATCGCCTTGTGCATCGCGCGGGCTTTCGCCCGCCTCACCTCCAATGACACACCCGCAGACTCCATCACACCCCACACTCAAAGCGACGCACAAACAACGCGGCTCCTCCCTCCGGGGCTTACTCTGGCACAACTCGCTGCCGCAGCAGTCCTCCTCGTCGTCTTCAGCCTTCCGGGAATGATCCCCTCACTCGACATCGTGATCGGGGTCGATCCCGAGGTCGGCCGCCAGGCCGATCACATCGTCCTGACCCAACGCCTCGGACATCACCTCGACCCGCAACTCTTCCCCTTTAGCGCCTATCGCCAGTACGCAATGCTGCTCGCGCTCTGGCTCAGTCTTCGCTGGGTGTCAATCACTCGCTCGCGACTGAAAGCGGTCGAGCGTGTCATTGCAGCAGCAATTCTCTTCGCCGGAGCAGGTCTGATTGCCGGATGGTCCGCCGCATGGGTCAATCTCCCTCCCGATTCCTCCCTCCTGCACGGGCGTACGACCCTCCTGAAGTTCTATCCCTTCCGTATGGCCGACATCGGCATCCCCTTCATCGTCTCGCTCCTCGCCGCACGCGGTATCGTCGAGACCCTCCAGCACCGCGTCCGTCCCGCGATGGCACAGCTCGCCGCAGCGATTCTCGCCGCCGCGGCCTTCGGCACGACCCTGCTCCTCCCGGCCCCCGATGCCAATGCCAGCGGGATGCCGCCCGAAGACCGGGCCGACTGGATCGCTCTTTGTGAATGGGTCCGCGACAACACGCCCGAAGACGCACTCGTCGGCACCGCCAACGAATCTTGGGCCATCAAGTGGTTTGCCCACCGGGCCGAATACGTCAGCTTCAAGGATTGCCCGCAGGACGCCGAAGGAATCGTCGAATGGTGGAATCGACGCTGGCGCGTCCTCTCCGGATGGAGCCGCCAGGCACAGGCCGACGGGCAGTTGACTCACGACGAACTCGTCGATCTCCATCGCCGTACCGGTATCGATTACTTCATCGTCAGTCGTTACAACGGCTTCCTCACCGAGCCCGTCTTTCAGAAGGGACGTTTCCGCGTCTACCGGATCCCCCACGAGTAACGACACTCGGTCGCACATCACAGGCCAGTGTGTTGACTGACAGCCGATCGCAGCTCGATGCTCCCTGGGTCGCGATTCAGAGAAATCGCACCTCCGGAGCCGGCCGCCAGTTTCCCCCGCTGGTCGATCTCATCCGCGGACTCAGGCAACACGGGTTCATTCCCCGCCTGTTCGCAAATCGCGCACACCTCGACGCCGCGATCGCCAGTCACCGCGACACGCTGATCGGCATCGTCGCCGCCGGCGGAGACGGAACCGTCCTCGATCTCATCAACCGCCATCCGGAGGTCCCCATCGCCGTCCTCCCCATGGGGACCGAGAACCTGCTCGCCAGGTATCTCGGCATCCCCCGACGCGGCGGTTCGTTCGTCGCTAGGATGATCGCCACCGGTCACACGGACCGCTTCGATGTCGGAACCATCAATCACAGTCGCTTCCTGATCATGGCCAGTTGCGGCATCGACGCAGCGATCATCCATCATGCCCATCTCGCCAGACGTGGTCATATCACCCGACGGCACTACTGGACTCCCATCCTCCACACCCTGCAGACCTGGAGCTATCGGCCCCTGCGACTGTTCATCGACGGCACCTCGCAACCGATCGAAGGACGACTCGCCATCGTTGCCAACGTCCCCCGGTACGCGCTGCATCTCCCCGTAACATCCCGGGCCTCCCCGCAGGATGGTCAGCTCGACGTCCGCGTCTTCCGCCACCAGTCGCCGTTCCAATTGGCACGTGACTTGACTAATGTCCTGCTGCGCGGGGACCGCGAATGGTCGGGAGTCGTCCATCGGCTCGCCAGCCGGATCAGAATCGAGTCCGACCAGCCGCTCCCCGTGCAGGCCGACGGTGACCCCGCCGGGACAACCCCTTGCGACATCGGAATCGACCCGGCCGCAGCCCGGCTCTTCGTTCCACAAGTGCGTGCTCCGTCTTGACGGGCCCGACACGTCACCTCGCCGCGTTCCACGATCGGGACCCGGCGACTCCACAAAACTGCGGCCTGAAAGCATCAACCTCCCCGGTGCCCCCCACGGAAGGGAACCATGCCAGACAATCCTCTCGCCATCGATGCTCTGCGGTGCGGCTCCGGCGAACCGCTCCTCTTCATCGCCGGTCCCTGCGTCATCGAGAGTGAAGATCTCGTCATGCAAATCGCGGAGGCTCTCGTCGAAACTGCCCGCCGCGAACACTGGCAACTCATCTTCAAAGCCAGCTTCGACAAGGCCAACCGCACCAACATCCACAGCTTCCGTGGCCCCGGACTGCAAGAAGGCCTCGCGATCCTCGACCGCGTCCGCGAGC
>CAZUXX010000644.1:0-2633 GCA_964624215.1 uncultured Planctomycetaceae bacterium | reverse complement strand
CCATCGGACCCCGCTTTCTCAATCGCACACCCGACATCATCGACGACCGCATCGATGTCGTCACCCGCGGGCTCATGGGCATGACGCTCGCCTGTGCCCGCTGTCACGATCACAAGTACGACCCGCTTCCCACGGCCGACTACTACTCCCTGTACGGTGTCTTCTCCAGCAGTGAAGAGCCGGCCACGCTCCCCGAGATCGGCGAGCGGGAAATGACTCCCCAACTGGAAGCCTTCCTCGCCGAGCTGGAAAAGCGACGCCAGGCCGTCGAGGAGTACAAGAACACCGCCCGGACCGACCTGCTCCGGCAGGCACGGGAGAACGTCGACGACTACCTGCTGGCCGTCGCCCGGCGCACCGGGAAGATCCCCGAAGACCAGTCCGTCGAATTCCGCTCGGGAAGCCCCCGTGACAAGCTCATCACGTACTGGGACCGGTTTGTGAAGCGCCGCCTCCAACAGAACGACCCGGTCTTTCTCCCCTGGAAGCGGTTCGCAGCACTCGAACCCGGTCAGTTCTCCGAAAAGGCGCCGCAGGTTCTCGCGGACCTCATCGCCGCCGATCTCGCGGCCGGCGACGGACCTTCTCCCGTCAACGCGCTCGTGCTCAGTCAGCTCGAAGCCCAGCCCCCGCAATCACTGCTCCAGGTTGCCCGCCTGTACGGATCCCTGCTGAAGGAGACCGATGCGCAGTGGCAGACCGCCATCTCCGGGGACAATCCGCCCGAGACACTCGACGACCCTGCCGCAGAACAGCTGCGCCGCATCCTCTACAGCCCCGGATCCATCACACAGCCCGAGTCCGAACCGGACCTGTTCGAACGCGACCAGAGAAACGAGATCCGCAAACGCGAACGCAAGGTCGAGGAATGGCTGGTCGAATCCCCCGATGCGCCTCCCCGCGCCATGGTGCTCGTTGACCGCGAGCGGATGCAGGAACCGGTCATCTTCGAACGCGGGAATCCCGGTCGACGCGGTGACCGCGTCCCGCGGCAGACCCCGCGGATTCTCACCGGGGGCGAGTCCCGTCCGTACCAGCAGGGGAGCGGGCGGCTGGAACTCGCTGAAGATATCGTCAGCCCCGAGAATCCCCTCACCTCGCGGGTGATCGTCAATCGCGTCTGGGACTGGCACTTCGGACGGGGATTCGTCTCGACCCTCAGCGACTTCGGACTCCGGAGCGACCCTCCCAGTCATCCCGAACTGCTCGACTGGCCGACGTCGATCGTGTCACACGGCAAGGGCTCGACTGGCTTGCCTCGCAGCTGATGCACGCCGACGGCTGGTCGCTCAAGGCACTGCACCGCCGCATCATGCTCTCCGCCACGTACCGGCAGTCGTCGGCAGACCGTCCCGACGCCCGTCAGGTCGACCCCGAAAACCACCTGTTCTGGCGGATGAATCGCCGCCGCCTCGAATTCGAACCCCTGCGGGACTCGCTCCTGTTCGTCGCCAATCAACTTGACGAACAGCTCGGCGGACGGCCCTTCGACCTCGGTTCCGGCACGCCGCGGCGGTCCCTCTACGCGAAGATCGACCGCAACAACTTCTCCAGCCTCCTCCGCACGTTCGACTACCCCAGTCCCGACGCCACCAGCCCGGGACGCCCCCAGACAACCGTGCCGCAGCAGGCGCTGTTCCTGATGAATTCGCCCTTCCTGGCGCAGCTCACCGACAAAACCCTGGCGCAACTCTCGGACGAAGTCGCCGCAATCGCCGAGGAACCCGACCGGTTCATCCAGGCCAGCTACCGCCGCATCCTTGCCCGGGATCCCGACGCGATCGAACTCGGGCTGGCGCAGAGTTTCCTGCAGGCACACCCCGATCGCCCAGGCGACCTCATCCAGGCCCTGATGCTCACCAACGAGTTCCTGTTCGTCGACTGACCCCGCAACGTTATTCCCCGGCTGGAGGTGCCCTGCTCTTGCGCCGCTGGCGCATGAGCAGGCGATCGGGAACAATCGTCGTCAGGTCCCCTGCCTGCTCAAATCGGGGAGACAGCCGCGAGCGCATCTGATCCGGGGGGCGAAAAACCTCCATCTCCCCCCCGCAGGCCGCATATACAGGATGCCATCTGACCAATCGGTCAGTGGCCAACGACCAGCCGGTCATTGCGGTCGAGATCCTTGACGATCCGGACGGTGTCGAACCGTCCGGTCTGCCGGAACAGCGCGGCCGCTGCGGGCGCCTGCTCGGGGCTCAGCTCGATCAAAAGAGCCCCTTTGTCGGCAAGATACCGTGGAGACTCATCGAGAATCCGGCGGATCACATCCAGCCCGTCGTTCCCCGCCGCCAGCGCCAGCCGCGGCTCGTGATCCCGGACATCCGGCGGCAGCTCTGCCATTTCATCCTCCCGGACATACGGAGGATTCGACACGATCACGTCGAACACCTCTCCTTCCAGGGGACCGAACAGATCGCCTTCCACGACCCGCAACCGCGAGTCAACGCCGTGACGTTCCGCATTCGCTCGTGCCAGATCCACGGCAACGGGGTTGAGATCGACCGCGGTGACCTGGGCCACCGGCGCGTTCTTCGCCAGCGACACCGCCACGCAGCCACTGCCGGTACACAGGTCGACGACGCGGGGGTTCTCGATCCGCCGGATCTGTTCGAGCCCTTCCAGCACCAGCG
>CAZUXX010000643.1:0-2633 GCA_964624215.1 uncultured Planctomycetaceae bacterium | reverse complement strand
GACGCCGCTGGCGGTGTCGCGTGGCAGGCAATCGTTGATCGCCTTGAAGACCTGCAGAGCGCTGTCGGCACGACGTGCGGAGACGAGATCGTTCAGTCGTTGCCGCTCACTCTCGAGCTGTCCCTTGGCCGAGTTGAACTCGCTGACCTTGCTGCTGATATGGGACTGCAACTGTGCCGCCGCGTCTTCTGCTTCGGCGAATGGAGGGGCATGCGGAACGCGGTACGCGTTGCCGTTTCCGACGCTGGCGAGGCTCAGGCCGACGAGCAGTGTGGCGGCGGTCGCGACGAATCGTCCGTTCCGTCGCAATTTCCTGCGGGAGCAGGGTGGTCTGGATCGTTGTCAATCCCAGCGTCTGCAGAGCGAGTCCGTACGGGACGGCAAAGCTCAGAATGTTGTCGGCGAACAGGGGTGAGTTGAGCACCGCATCGCCCGCGAGAGCCTTGAACGTGTCGGGCCGCTCGACTTCGTATTGCAGGTTCTGCTGGAGGAACTTCTGCAATCCGGCGAGTTTGAAGCCGTTCCCGAGCCCAATGACCTTGGCGATTTTCGCAGTCCGGTTGACGCTGGAGAAGAACCCGATCGAGCGCTGGATCTCGGCCACGTAGTCGTTGAAGACGGGACGCAGGGCCTGGAAGACGGCGCGCGGGTCAGGCGACTTGGTTGCGTTGCATTTGAGGTGCTCCGCCTTGGCGAAGCTGAGTTTCATTTCCTTGGTGAGTGCCCGCGTGAAGTGGTTTCCTCCCAGGGGCACGTTCCGGATCCAGATCTTTTCACCGTTGGACACGAGCAGGGTCGTGTTGTCGCAGCCCATGTCCAGGAGGATGGTGTACTCATCGGGGTTGGGGGACGGATCGCCCGGGCGCATCCCCAACTCGTCATAGCAGAGCATGTTGTACAACCCGAGGGGAGCGATCTGGATCAGCTCCACTTCGAGCTTGGCATTCTGGAATGGTCGGAGGTGCTGCATCACCTGGTCGCGTTTCATGGCGAACAGGCCGACCTCTGCATCGAGGAGGTAGCCGCTTTCCTCGACACCGCTGCCGAGTCGCTGGTAGTCCCAGATCACCTCTTCGAGCGCGAAGGGGATCTGCTGGCGGGCCTCGTATTTGACAATCTCGGCGACCTTCCCGCTCTCGACGGGTGGCAGCTGAATGAAGCGGGTGAGCGACGCATGCCCCGGGACGCTGATTGCAATCAGATCGTCCTTGATCTCGTTGCGGCTGAGGAAGGTTTCGATGGCTTCGGGGATCAGTTCATCGGGGATGGCGTCGGGCTGGCTGAGGATCTTGGGGAAGGGGACGTAATCGAACGCGACCGCCGCACACTGGTTCGCTCCTTCGAGGTAACGCAGCTTGAGCGCCTTCAGTGCGTACTGCCCAATGTCGATTCCCCAGACCGCGCGAGTCTTCTCAGCCATTCTGATCTCCTGTCTGAATCGCGATGATCGCGAGACAAACCGGTCGAGTGCCAGTCTCAGTGAATGCAGATTCGCGGTTGCCGGCCCCGGGTACCGCGAGCATGTCGAAATGTGGATTGCGAGTTCCCCGGCCGAGAACCGGCCGAACTCCCGCAGAGAACGGATGTTCCGCAATGCGGACTGATATCCAAAGATACGGGGCCAACAACCGGACCGTCAATCAATTTCACATTTTCGGGGGTCGCTGGCAGGCGTAATTTCGCGTTCCAGCCGTGAATGTTGCATTCGGTGAACGGCCTGCCGTGCGCCGCCCCCGCTGTCGGAACGTTCCGGGCGGATGGTTCAATCCCCCCGAGCGCACCCATTTGGACGAGTCGCCAGCATCGAAAGTTCCCGGGCGATCGGAAAAAACGGAATCGCTGCTGTAGTGGGTGCACTGGCCACAGTCGGTATCATGCCGCTTTCCCTGCCTGATTCACCCTGCGATGCGTGATGACCTACACCGACATTACCGTCCTGATTCCCGGGCACAGCCTCGAAGACTTTCCGACGGAACTGGGGGACCAGCCGGCGGAAGGGCTTCTGAACGCCTTTGCTGTCGCGTGGCATCCGCTGCTGCTTGCCATGGGGGAATCGCTGCCGAAGTGGGCCCGCGCCGACGAGCCTCTTGAGGTCGGTCCGAACCGGCTGGTGATCATTCCCCCGAGTTGCCAGAGTCTGGTCCCTTCGGCGTGGATCGACCGGGCACGTCGTGAGGGAATGATTGTCCTGACCGATCTAACCGAACGTCCCCGGCTTGTGGCTGCTGCTCTTGAGCCGCTCGGGGAACAGCCGCAGGTCGACTCTGAACTCGTGGCGGACTTTCATGCGCTCGGGCACGCCTGGCTGCAGACGGAACTGCTGACGCGACACATGCGGCAGTTCGGGAACATTGACGAGGATCATCTGGGCCGTGAAGCGGTCTCTGCCGCGAAGCTGGCCGTTGCCGGTGCGGCCGACACGGCCCGGGTGCATCTGACGCACTGTTTCGAGATGCTGCTGGAAGCCCGCGAGCGTTTCTATCCCGTCAACTGTCATTTGCTCGAGCTGTGCCTGCTGATTCCGCGACTGGCGGACCAGCACCTCGAAGCGATGCTTGCCGACCCGACGCATGTCAACCTGCTGGCCTCGGTCGAAGACCTCGCCGAAGTCTGCCGCGAGAAGCCCCAACTGC
>CAZUXX010000642.1:0-2633 GCA_964624215.1 uncultured Planctomycetaceae bacterium | reverse complement strand
AGCATCTGCAGCCGGGGTCCGGTGCCGATCACGTCATTGGCCAGCGTGAGCACAATTCCGCGGGCATAACTGTTGTTGGCAACTTCGTACCGGGCCCGGTTCCGCAGCAGCCGACGGACATCAGGGCTATTGGCGGCGTTGGCCGACAGGTTGTCGGCATTCGCCCAGTGCCGGCGATTTTCATCGTTGGTGACGGCGGCGTCGTATCGAGCCCGGATCAGCCGCAGGGCCTGGACGACCGCTGGCGAGGGGGTTGCAGTTCGCGATGGCAGAAGTTGACGCAGCCAGCCCAGCAAGGGCAGTTTCTCCACAGAAAGAACTGAATCGCAGACCAGCGTGGTTGCGACAGAAAGCCACTGCCGGGGTCAGGAAGCCCCGGGGGGACTGAGTTTGGTGAAGCGGACGCCACGGGACTTCGACTTCACCGCCTGCTTCGAGGCGAGAAAGCGGTCCGCTTCAATTTGGTCCTTGAGGGAGTGCTGCTTCACGCCGCCGGCATCGCCGTGGGCCTCGGCGGGGCCCTGGGCATTTTCGCGAATCGTCTGATCGAGCGGCTGGTCTGGCATGAGGAAAAAACTGTCCCTCCCTATATTACTTACGTTCCGAGAGCCACAAAGTGGCGTCGACTTTTTGCGAAGATTTTGGAGTCACGCCCGGTTTCGCCCTTTCTTCAATGCGGAAAGTTTGATGCGGCCCGGCTTTGTACTGACTGAGCCGGATTGATGCTCCGACAGCTTCACTCCCAGGATCGAAGCACCAACGGAGCAGCCAACCAGGCAGTCGAGCCAGTGGTTGTCGGGCTGATTCGGGCGAGGTTTCCATTCATCAATCGTGCGGCCACGACCTTCCGTCCGGACGCGGTATTCGGCGACGAGATGCTCGGCGAACAGGCGGTGAGGTTCGGGTTTCTGGCCGAACAGCGAGAGTGAGCCTTTGTCAGCGATGGCCACCGCCAACCTGGCGAACACGAAGGACTTCCAGAAGTTCGTGTCGAACAGAGCATGGCGCACCGCCCGCTTGCCCATAATGCCGGGAATGCGCCAGTTGAGACCAACCCGGTCACCTGGTCGGCGGTTGTAGTCGGAGAACGGCAGGCTCGATGCCCCGACGAACCGTCCGTGGCTGGGAAGCAGCAGGGCGGCGTGGGGCGATTGCCGGCAGAACTGATAGACCACATCGGTTGATGTCCCCCAGTTGGCATCGATCAGGCAACGTTCAATCCTCAGCGAGGCCCCGTCCTCGCGCTGCCATTCACGTGATAGCTGTTTCTCGGTGAGCGCCTGCAGGCCCGCGTAGATGGCCCCTTCCAACCCGGTCCCCTCCGCGACAGTAGACAGAGTCTTCGTCACATCGCGGAGCGAGAAATAGGCCCGCTGGGGATCGGGCCAGGCCCCGTATTCCAGGACCGCGCCGCTGAATTCCTCGCCCCACGCGCAGACGACATAAAACAGCAGCTTCTGCTGTACATCGATGAACATCGTCAGGTGCTGGCAGCCAAGCGGGACGCGTCCCTTGGGGAGCCCGTTCAGCTTGGCCGCGATCTGATCGGCGGTCAGTTCGTTCTCATCGACGTCGACTTCCGGCAGCGGCTCGTTCTGATATTCCGCGCAGAACGCCGCCTCATCCTGCAGCTTGAGGTTCATCGCGTGCTGGATGGCGGACAGCTCATCATGATTGAACCGCTCCGGCCAGGCGATTTTGGCACCGGCGTCCATTTCCGCCTGATGCTTTTCATAGAACTCCGTCGCCCCCCGGCCGCCATCTTCGTTTCGCAGACCCTCGGCCCGGATCTCCGCATACCGGTCCCACAGCTTCGTGTCGGTCGGGAACGCGTAGACCATCTTGGTCCGTTCCCCCTGCCACTGCGGATGATGGTCCCGGTTCAGGATCCGGTCGGCCATGTCTCCTGGACGGATGACCGTGCAGGGCATGATCCCGGAGATTTTTTGTCCTGGACCCGCCAGTCCTAAGACAGCTCCAGCCAAAATACTCTCCCGCTGCTGGCATTGAGAGACTGACCGGGCGGACTCATCCGTCTGCGGGTCATCGAGCACCACGAGGCTGGGCCGTACTGACTTCCCGTCGGGCCGCTTGAACTTCATCCCCCGGATGCGGCCGGTGATCCCCGCCACCTTGATGATCGCACCGCTCGCCAGTGCTCGACCGTCATCGCGGATCAATGCATCGAGCGTCTCATCGTCCGACCACCCCTTCGGCTGCAGCGTCGGCAGCACAATGTACTTCGCCGTCCAGCCGATGTGGGTTCGTTCTCCATGATAGAGTTGCCCATTGCAGCGATTGGCTATCCCATCCAGCGACTGGATGGGATGGCACACCTCGGGGTAATCAGCCAGCAGCAGGTCGTTGGCATCAAGTTCCGTCTTGATCGATTCGAGCATGTCCATCGCATGCCCTTCATCGGAGCCGATCAGGCAGACGAACTCCCGATGCCCGTTGAGTACGGCCCAGATGCAGGCGCACTCGCAGATCGTGGTCTTGCCCGATCCGCGCGGCATCGCCATCGCGAACAGGCCCCCCTGCAACACTGCCTGCTCGATCTTCCGCAGCACTTTCAGATGGTCCGGGGACCATGCCAGGTGGAACGACTGCGGGAAGTACGCCTCGCAGAAGAA
>CAZUXX010000641.1:2413-2635 GCA_964624215.1 uncultured Planctomycetaceae bacterium | reverse complement strand
AGTTTCATTGCACACGATCTCCGGGAGATCAGCACACTATGGTTCACCTGACTGAACGGGCAGCCGCAGAAGTCAAGCGCACGATGGAAAACGCCAAGCTCGGTGAAGGCACGTACCTTCGCGTGGGGGTCGCCGGCGGCGGGTGTAGCGGCTTTCAGTACAAGTTCAACTTCGACCAGAACGCCTCGCCCGAAACCGACCACATCATCGAGCAACACGGAC
>CAZUXX010000641.1:0-2403 GCA_964624215.1 uncultured Planctomycetaceae bacterium | reverse complement strand
GCGGTCTACGACTGGATCGAGACGCTCGAACGCCGCGGATTCCATTTCGAGAATCCCAACGTCTCGCGCAGTTGTGGCTGCGGCAGCAGCTTCTCCATGTAGGCTGCCCCGGCCAATACGGATTCAACGCTGGCGACCCGGCCGCAAGGACCGGGTCGCGTTGTTTCTTCCCCCCGGCTGAGCACGGCAGCGCGTGCCACATCTTTCAGGCCCGGCGGGACGCCAGCCTGCGGCAGTGCAGGCATCCTGTCGTCGTAATGCCGCCTCGATCTTCCCGGACTCCATTCATGGCCCACTTTGTCTCGCGGCGTCGAGTCGAGTTCTCCGACACCGATATGGCGGGAATCGTCCACTTCGCCAACTTCTACACCTGGATGGAAGAGGCCGAGCACGAATTCTTCCGCTCGTTGGGCCTGTCGATCATGCGGCGACTCGAAGATGGCCAGTACATCGGCTGGCCCCGTGTCTCCGCCTCGTGCAACTTCGAAAAGCCCGCCTTCTACGAAGACGAAATCGAAGTCCGCCTCCAGCTCGAACGCATCGGAGTGAAGTCCCTCACAATCCGCGTCGAGTTCTGGAAGGATGGCCAGCGAATCGCTCACGGACGCATGAAAACGGCCTGCTGCCTGTGCGGCGTCCACGGATCGCTCGAATCGATCGAGATCCCCCCCGACTACCTCGCCGTCCTCCCCGTCCCCGACGCCGACGACGGTGACAACGGCACGCTGTAGCTCCTCTCCGGGAGCAGCCGGCCATCGGGGAATCGACAAGGCGGTCTATCTCGCGCCTCGAAGACGGGACACCGCCTCACGCGCCTCCTCCGTCGGTGAGTGAGATGCTGCCTCTTCACGGTCGTCTCGCGGCCCGACACAGGACGGGCTCGTTTCGCGCCGACCGCTCCTGCTGTTACAAAAGGACGCCGACCCGGCCTTCTCACCGGAACACGTTGACCTGACCCGTCCTCGATAGCGGCGACCCGAGGCAGACTATGCAACCCGTCACGTCCCGAAACCGTGCCAACCCCTGGGGCCTGTTGTGTGGAGTCCTCCTGCTCTCGGCGATCGCGAACGCGAACGCGGGTGAGTTTAATCCCGTTCTCAGCATCGGCGATCCCGGCCCGGCCTGGGCGAAGTTGCCCGGAGTCGATGGCAAATCCCACTCACTGGCTGACCTCGACAAGAAGTTTGTCGTCGTCGTCTTCACCTGCAACAGTTGCCCCTATGCGGTCGACTACGAAGACCGCATCATCGCGTTCGCGAAGAAGTATGCCGAAGTGGCCGATGTTGTGGCGATCAACGTCAATCGCATCCCCGAAGACAGCCTCCCCCGCATGAAGGAGCGGGCCGCCGACAAGGGGTTCCCCTTCCCGTATCTCTACGACGAATCGCAGCAGATCGCCCGCGACTACGGCGCGATCTATACCCCCGAGTTCTTCGTACTCGATTCCGATCGCAAAGTCGTCTACATGGGGGGGATCGATGACAACAGCGACGCGTCGGCCGTCACCGAAAGATACCTCGAGGCCGCCATGGACGCCTTGCTCGCTGGCAAACAGCCCCCGACTGCCGAAACCGTGGCACGTGGCTGTCGGATCCGCTTCGAACGACAACGCCGCCGTCCGCAGAAGTAGGTCCACGTCCGGCACTCCCGCTGAACGCTGATAACGTTCCCACCGCACCACCGGCACCAGCATCTCGTATCGCACCCGGCCCGTGGCTGTCACTCGCGACGCACTCACACGCGTTAGCTCGATCCTTGCGGCTCACTCACCGGTGCGCCGCCCCGGTTGAGACTGCGTCCGCTCGCTGAACACGATCAGATCACTCAGCTCCATCTCCTGCTGAAACCGCTCCCGCAATGCGGTCAGCATCTCGTCACTCCAGGGACGCGAGAACGCCGGGCGCCGATTGACAACCACTGCCTCGATCTGCTGCTCATCGATCAGCGCGATCAGCCGCTCCTCCGCAGAACTCTCGGGGCGAAAGAAGTCGTACATCCATCGGGTCGGGTTCTCTCTGTCGGTCAGAAAATACACCTCCGGAGCATCCGGTCCCGCCAGGATCGCATCGCCCGCCTGAGTGACGCCCTGTACCTGCTCGATCACGGCTGCGTACTGCTGCTGCCACGCACGATCAACGATCAGCCCTCCCCGTGGCATCGCGAGGGTCGCGGCAGTCGGCGGGGCCGTAAAGAACTCACCGAACATCCCGTGTGGAGTCAGGCGGATCACGCATGCCCCCGCCAGCAGAGCCAGTACCGCCGCCACACTCCGCTTCACGACCGGTGGCCGATCGGCTGCAAACGCAGCGATGCACAGAAAGACAACCGGCGATCCGTACAGCAGGTACGCCAGATGCGGATAGGGATACTGGTTGAGCCACAAAAACGACGCCACCAGCAACA
>CAZUXX010000640.1:0-2636 GCA_964624215.1 uncultured Planctomycetaceae bacterium | reverse complement strand
GTGACCTTGCCATCTCCCATGCAGAACTGGACTCCTCCGGGGTGGAAACTGCGGGCTCCCATGCCGGCCTGGTCCCCCGTACCTCCAGAGCGATCCGGATCACTTCGCCAGTTCGTCACCGAGTTTGACGTATCATTTGCGGAATAGGCGGTGCAGTCCCAATCCCGGCTGTTCGGCGTAAAGAAGTGATCCCGGTCGTCAGTGCAGTTGCCCTGCCCGCTGAAGTGTGACCCCGAAACCCATCCCCACGCTCCCCGATCGTCG
Organism: uncultured Planctomycetaceae bacterium; assembly: GCA_964624215.1. GTDB lineage: Bacteria > Planctomycetota > Planctomycetia > Planctomycetales > Planctomycetaceae > CAZUXX01. The sequence continues at coordinate 2,372 of CAZUXX010000640.1, read as the reverse complement.
TCATCGCGGGAGTGTTTGACGATCTCGCCGACAAAGATGACGTTCGACGTTCCATCGATGATGTCGGCGAACGAGGCTCCATTCTGACGGACCGGAGCAAACACCCCGCGCGTCATCGCGTTACTAAAATCGTCTGTCCGCAGCTGGCGACCCGAACCGGTTGAACCGGCGTAGGTTCCTTTGGCAAACCCGTCATAATCCTGCGTCAGACGGTTGGACGTTCCCGGGTGTGTCGGACAGTTGTAAACGGCAATCTCCGTCCGCAATGCTTCTGTATGAGCCGCGTCCCCGGTCTTGCGAATGGGACCGTTCATGTCGATGCGGTCAGAGACAGTTTTCATCTCCAGGTTGGGCATGATCATGATCATCCAGGTCGCTCCCCAGCGCGCGTTGCGACCATCGGAGGTGCCAGAGGATCCGGGCGAATGGTAGACCGCCCCCGGCGGGAGGCGACCGTGAGTCCCCTCGTAGCTGTGCAGCGCAATGCCAATATTATGCAGGTGATCCTGGCACTGGCTCCGGCGCGCCGCTTCCCGTACCTGCTGCACCGCCGGCAACAACAGGGCCACCAGGATCGCAATGATCGCGATCACAACGAGCAGCTCAATCAGGGTAAATCCGGCTGCTCGATGGCGGGCAGGGGAGGTACTCAATCGGCAAACGCGATTGGAACCGGGCTGTGAATACTCCACGAACGTCTCCTGTCAAAGTGAAGAGTGAACAATAGCGACGCACGAAAGGGTGTGACGGAACGCGTCCTCAATGACCAATGGGGGGATACATCGGGACAAAGCGATCGGCTTCGATGATGATTTCACATTTGCATCTCCGGATCCGGTGCCACGTTTGGTCAGGCACGGCAGAAGACTTTCCCTGACTCCCCGCCCCCTCCCTGCCGGTGAGCGTGCGGAACGATCGCACCTTCATAACGGCCCCCGCCTGTACAACAGCTCCTCCATGGGATCGTCCAGTTGAATCACACGTCTTTGTTCTTCGGCCAGGGACACACCGGGCGGCCCGGGTGTATCGGAAGGCACATCCGTCCGCAGGACGGTCAGGAGCCTGCCATCACGCCATCGCTAGACAGCAGCTCTGCGTGGCGACAAGAGGGCGGTGGGCCGTTCATGGTCCCGGCGACCCTGTTCCGGCCGATTCCCGCCAGGCAGCGAGCCATTGACGACACTCCGTCCCCGGCTCGGACGAAGTGAGGACCAGGCGGCGTCATCGATCGGCAATGGTCTTCCTCTTCCCCATGCCGATGAGGTGTGGAAATTGCGCCGATCGGTCACGCGGGACCGCACCGCAATCGGGCCCCGAGCTCGGAGGGAATCCAGACGACCCGCACAGTGAATGCCCGGAGCAGGGGAGCAGAGAGAGGGTGGCAGCAGAGTACTCATGAACACTTCGGGCAGGTCAGATAAGCGCAGCGAATCCACGATCCATCGAAAATTCTGGTCGCATCAAAATAGGCCAGCCCGGGGGGTGAGTGCAACTGCACAGCCCCGAGACACACGGGGAGCGACCTCAGAACGATGCTCGTTCGCCTCGCAAACACGGCCGACGCGGCCGGAAGTTGCCGGCGACGCCCTCGGCGTGTCTTTCATGACGTGCAAACATTCAGCGAAATTGCTCCGATATGAAAAGACCGATACGATCGCTGGTTCGGGGCACACCTCAGGCATCGGTAGAAAAAAATGGGCCACGCAGTTTCGACGCCAAATCCGGGGCAGATCGCACGAGTTCGACAGCGGAACTATCTGGTTGAGGAGGTGGAGAAGCCTGGACGTGCGACAGACTGCACGCTCGTCCGGTTGTCGTGTGTGGATGACGACAACCAGGGACAACCGCTTGAAGTCCTCTGGGAAAAGGAACTTCGCGAGGAGCGATTGAAGTCTGAAACCCGTCGCAGACAGGCGGCGTCAGGATTGCTCATCACGGGGCTGCAACAGCGCCTGCTCTCCTCAGTCGAGGCGTTTGCCAGGACATTGAAGGTTCACCGGCGCACGGTCCAGCGTCAGTGGGAGGAGCTGCAAAAGCACACCCGCGTGTCTGCGATCCGACAGCATCGCTCGATCTGCTCACAGACTCTGTCGACAGCGACGACGACCGGGCACAGCTCAGCGAAGAGGATCTGAAGGCGGAGGAAGAGGCTCAGTTCGAAGCGGCCTCGATTTCGTCGTTGGGCCCGCTGGAAGATCTTTCGGCACAGCAGACTCGCAGGCAACACGCTGCCTGCCCCAGGGGAGCCGCGGCGGATGCGGCGGGAGTTGCAAGTTCAGAGCAAATCCGTTTCCGGATCACTGCCGCGGGGTTCACGGATCAGTTCCGCGGGGCTCCGAGGATGGGAAGCCCGGCATAAGAAGCCCGCAGGA
>CAZUXX010000639.1:0-2639 GCA_964624215.1 uncultured Planctomycetaceae bacterium | reverse complement strand
TCAAAGGCAAACCCGCTCCCTCGGCCACCGGCCCCCGACCTCACCACCAGAGGACCGGTTCGCAAGGGTCGACGCCCCTTACCGCAACTGTGCTCCCAGTTCCACACGGCACGCCTCGATGGCCGCCGCCTGCAGCTGGTCGACCTCGTCGCTGGTCAGTGTGCGGTCGGTCGCCCGGTAGGCCGCCTGAAACACGTACGACTTCTTCCCCGCGGGGATCTGTTTGCCCTGGTACTGCTCCAGGAACTCGAGCCGGTCGAGCAGATCACCCGCCGCCTTGCGGACCGTCTTCTCCACCTGCTGCCAGCTTACATTCATATCGAGCAGCAGGTTGATGTCGCGAACAACAGCCGGGAACATCGTCAGCGGCCGGGCCTGGGGAATCAGTTGACTCCGGTCGATCAGTGGCTGCAGGTCGACCTCAGCCACCGTGACCGGCTCCCGCAGCTTGAGCGCAGCCGTCGCCGGATGGTTGCGATCGAGTTCGCCAAACACCCCCCAGCGAACTGCATCGATCCACAGATCCGCCCCGCGGCCCGGAACGAATCCCACGGCGTCCGACGGCTCGATCCGCAGCTCGAGCTGTGCCCCTACCTGCCGGATCAAAGTGTCCAGCAGCCCGCGGACTTCCAGGAAGGACTGCCCTGTGACCAGACCGATCAGTGTCGGCTGCGTCGTCAGGTCATCAGGGTTCGGGTTCCGGAAGACGCGCGCGATCTCATACAGCCGGGCATCAGAGTTCCCTCGACGCTCATTCTCGCGCCGTGCTGCCACCAGGCTGGGAATCAGACTCTTGCGAAGCAGGTTGCCGAACTCCCCGGCCGCAGGTTCCACCGTTGTCAGGGGGACTCCGGGGACCGGATCGAAAATCGCCGCCGTGGATTCCGGCACGAACGAGAACGTCAGCGCTTCATCAAACCCCGCAGCAGAAAGCGTTTGCCGGATTCGCTCCACACACCGCTCCCGCGTGGTCGGAGTTCCCGCGATCACCGGGATCTTCCGGTCCTCGGGGATCTGGTCGTACCCGTAGATCCGGGCGACCTCCTCGATGAGATCGCATTCGCGAGTCAGGTCCCGCCGCCACGACGGTGGAGTAAACGCGGCCGACTCCGCATCGGCGTTCCCCTCGAGGCGGCACCCCAACGACTGCAGGATCGACACCGCTGCTTCGTTCGGAATCGAAATCCCCAGCAACCGTTCGATCTGGGCAAACCGCAGTGTCACCGCCGGGGGATCCCATTCGGGAATGCTCCCGGCGACAATCAGATCACCTTCGACCTGTCCGCCCGCCACCTGAAGGATCAGCTCACAGCAACGATCACTCGCCCATTCGAGTTGCCGGGGATCGACACCGCGCTCGAACCGGTACGAGGAGGGACTGTGCAACCCCTTACGACGTTCCGTCCCCTCGGCTGTCCGAATGTTCCGCGCCGTCCATCGGATCGACCCCGGACGGAAGTTCGCCACTTCAATCAGCAGGTCGGTCGTCGTGTCGGAAATCTCCGTCGATGCCCCCCCCATCACTCCGCCCACCGCCACGTCGTCCTGCCCGTCAGCGATGACACACATCTCCGGGGTCAGCTGATACGTGCGATGGTCAATCGCTTCGAGCGTCTCACCGGCCCGCGCCTTCCGTACGATAATCCGGTTCTCCTTGAGCAGAGACAGGTCAAACGCATGCAGCGGCTGACCACACTCCATGAGAACATAGTTCGTCACGTCGACAACATTGTTCACGCTGGCCAGCCCGACCGCCTCCAGACGATTCCGCAGCCAGTCCGGGCTTGGCCCGATCTTCACCCCGCGAATGACCCGGCCGGTGTACTGCGGGCAAAGATCCGCCGCTTCAATGCAGACCTGCGGCGGCTCCTGAGATGGCGGCCGGGAGACAATGTCCGGAGCCGGGATCTTCAGCGGCTTGCCGAACAGCACAGCGGCCTCACGGGCCACTCCAAGATGCCCCAGACAATCCGGTCGATTGCTCGTGACCTCCAGATCGATCGCGAAGTCGTCGCCGACCGGTTGAATCCCTTCGAGGTTCAGCCCCGACATCGTCAGACGCTCGGCGACCTCCTCCGGCGAGGCGTCGAGTTCAACGTAGTCACGCAACCAGTTCCAGCTGACGATCATCTGCGAAAACGGCCTCGATACAGGTCCTCGGGAAGGACCGCAACAACACTCGGGTGAACTCGGGCAGCCCCAATCCAGAGCAACAGGTCACGCAGCCGGAGCCGATCCTCCTGCCGCCTGTTGAAGAATCACGCACCGGCTCCACATCGGAGGGGATTCCCATCTCGTGCACGGCACAACCACGCGTTGCCGGGATTCTGAAGATTTTTCATAATGCTGTCGACTCGCCGACCCCTGGCCGGTGCCTCTCTTCTTCCGGATTCTCGACTCCGCCGAAAGGATTCCCTTCTATGCCGATCTTCAATGACAACGCCGAGTCCATTGGACGGACACCACTGGTTCGCATCAATCGGCTGGCCAAAGGGCTCGACGCGACCATTTTGGCGAAAGTAGAAGGTCGCAACCCCGCCTTCAGTGTGAAGTGCCGTATCGGCGCCGCAATGATCTGGGATGCCGAAAAGCGGGGAATCCTCAAGCCGGGCATGCACGTCGTTGAACCGACCAGCGGA
>CAZUXX010000638.1:0-2641 GCA_964624215.1 uncultured Planctomycetaceae bacterium | reverse complement strand
CGCCAATCCCCGCGAGAACAATGGGAGCAGTCCCGACTCCGCTGGGAAAACCTGCGGACCGGGCAGTCGGCCCCCGACGTCCTACAACCCCTCGACGCCCTGCGGCTCCTCACCGACGCCTGTTCGGCGGAACTGGTGGTGTGCACCTGTCCCGATGGCTGGCAGTCCGCCGCGATGGTCCGGGAGTCACTCAATGACAATCCCCCGCCGGGCAGCGTTGGCGATGCACTCGCCCTCTGGTGCGGACACAGCGGCATACAGTTCGTCGATGCCACCGGGGCCTTCCTCGGATCCGAGAGTCCGCAATCGCTCTACGTCAGCGGGTCGGCCGAGCTCTCCGCAGAAGGACACCGCCTGTACGCCGAGGTCCTCTTTGAAAGTCTGACACGACGACAGTGAAACTCTGACACAACATGTCAACCTGACAGCTGCGGCAGCGATCCCTGCAGCTGGCAACGTACAAGCAGTGGCGACGCGGCGTCTTCCTGTCGACCAGCGTGGTCGTCAATCAGCCACGCGGGACGCGTGATCGAGCCCGCGTCCAGCACGACTCCCCGCTCTCTGGCGGGAAACTCGAAGGCGGATCCCCGCGAATCGGATTTTTCGGCATAGGCACTCTGGTTGCTGCATCCCAAACCGCGGTGTGAGAGTTCACCGTTTAGGAGCGCTGCCGGCTCGGATGCCGCGGGACACAATCCCCGCCAATCCGGCACTGCGAATCCCGGGTTCTCCGGTCGATCCTGTCGGAAACCTGATCCAGTAGCCGTCAGTTCTTTTCCCCTCAGCGATGTCAGTCGTCGCGTCGTTCCATAAGAATCGAGAACAAACCCAATTCCGATGATTGCAACCAAGAACGGTCGTTCACAATTCAAGTCGGCCGACCCGAAACTGGAGTCGCAGGTCCGGTCCGCTCTCAGCGATATGCCTTATCCACAGCTGCGGTCTCTCGAGTGCTCATGCCATGGTGGAAAGGTCACCCTCCAGGGCCGACTGGATTCGTTCTACCTCAAGCAACTGGCGCAGACAGTGGCGATGAAGTCGCCGGGTGTCCGCGAAGTGTTCAACCAAGTCGACGTAGTGGAGCGGCGCTGACTCGCTCGCCTTTGGCACGCCAATCGCTTCCCGGTTGATGTGTTCACGCCGGTTCCCCGCGTGGGGGACCGGCTGTTTTTCTGTGCGGAGTTCCGGCGGTTCCGTGGGTCTTTGCGCACCGTGATTCTCGCCCTTTGATGAGCTGAACGCAGATGCCAACAATCGAGGAACCCCAGCTGCAGCCGGGGATGGGAGCAATGCTCCACGACGACGGAGTCACCTTCCGCGTCTGGGCTCCCCATGCCGACCAGGTCTACGTTGCCGGCACCTTCAACGACTGGAATGAGCGACAAACACCGCTCAAGCACGAAGGGGGCGGATACTGGGCAGTCAACGTCACCGGAGCCGGGATCGGGGACGACTACCGCTACCTGATCCACAACGGGGACCGCACCCTCAGCCGGATCGATCCCTACGCACGCGAGGTCACCAACTCGATCGGCAACAGTGTCATTCACGATCCGCAGTTCGACTGGACGGACGACGGCTTTCAGCTCGCTCCCTGGAACGAGCTCGTCATCTACGAGATGCACATCGGGACCTTCGCCCGCAGCGACGACGATCAGCCCGGTGACTTTCGCAGTGCGCTCCAGAAGCTGCCGTACCTGCGGCGGCTGGGGATCAATGCGATCGAGATCATGCCCTGTGCCGAGTTCGCAGGCGACTGGTCGTGGGGGTACAACCCTGCCCATATCTACGCGATCGAAAGCGCCTACGGCGGCCCCAAAGGACTCAAGCAGTTCATCAACGCCGCCCACCAGGAGGGCTTGGGCGTCCTTCTCGATGTCGTTTACAACCACTTCGGCCCCTCCGACCTCGACCTCTGGCAGTTCGACGGCTGGAGCGAAAACGACAAAGGCGGGATCTACTTCTACAACGACTCCCGTTCGTCAACCCCGTGGGGCGACACGCGCCCCGACTACGGACGCGAAGAAGTCCGGCAGTACATCCGTGATAACGCCATGATGTGGCTGGAGGAGTACCACGTCGACGGACTTCGCTACGACATGACGCTCTACATGCGATCGGTCGACGGACGCGTGATGATTCCCGAGGGCCTCTCACTCGCCCAGTGGATCAATCACGAAGTCCACACCCGCTTCCCCGGCCGCATCGCCATCGCCGAGGACATGCAGAATGATCCCGGACTGACCCTGACCGAAGGTCTCGGAGGCGCCGGCTTCGATGCGCAGTGGGACGCCGGATTCGTCCATCCGGTCAAAGCCGCGATGCGGGCCGTCCACGATTCCGAGCGTTCGGTCACATCGATCCGTAACGCCCTCACACACAAATACAACATCGATGTCTTCGAACGGGTCGTCTTCTCCGAATCCCATGACGAAGTTGCCAACGGCAAGGCCCGGGTTCCTTCCGAAGTCAGTCCCGATGACCCCGTGAGCTGGGCCGCCCAGAAGCGATCCACCCTCGCCTCCGCCCTGACTCTCACAGCGCCCGGCATCCCCATGCTCTTCCAGGGACAGGAGTTTCTCACGGCGGGCTGGTTCGACGACCAGGTTCCCTTCGACTGGGACGCCGCTGCCGAACATGG
>CAZUXX010000637.1:0-2644 GCA_964624215.1 uncultured Planctomycetaceae bacterium | reverse complement strand
GTAATGCTCAGGCGATCCTGTGCGCAGTCCAGAAATACCCTGTCGCGGCGTCCTTCAGACGACGATCTTCTCTCCGATGACAATTTCAGTTGAAGAATACTTCCGCACCCGCAAGGACGACCGGAAGAAGGAAACACGTTACCTCAACGTGATCAACAAGGACTCGTGCACCTCCTGCCAGTCGTGTGCGACTGTCTGTCCGGTGGACTGCATCTACGAAGTCCCCAGCAAGATCCCGGGACAGAGCTACCACCAGATCGACACCTCCCGGTGCATCGGGTGCCAGATGTGCTACCGCTCGCCCAACGACAGCAGCACGCATTACCAGTTGACGATCTGTCCCTGGAATGCGATCGACATGCTGCACAATCCCAACGTCAAGCCGGACGAGGAATCGATCCTCGAGCCCTACTGGCGGGGCGAAGCCACCGACCTCCCCTGGTCCAAGCTCGAGGAATACGGCTACCAGCTCTTCCTCGAAGGGCAATGCTTCATCCCTTCCAACCGCGACGATCTGCGGGAGGTGCTGGAGTGGTTCCTGCAACCATCCTGGCTCTACAGTCACGATGGAGACACCGTCGCCATCGCCGATCGCTACGAGGAGGACGAGCACAAGGTGCGGTACGTGGCAACGCCACACGGCCGCCAGCTGCTCGACTGCATCTTCCCCGACTGGAATCGGATCTGGATGGACTGACAGAGTGGGGCGTGGCGGTACACAGCCGGCCGCTGATGCCGGCATCCCCAGCCTGATCGATCACCGGTGGATCACCCGGGTGCGGACTTCCCTTCGCCGCTGGGCCCGCCGGTCGCAACGACCTCTTCCCTGGCGTAACGAACGCGATCCGTATCGCGTCTGGGTCCGCGAGGTCATGCTTCAGCAGACGACGGTCGCGGCGGTGACGCCGTATTACAACCGGTTTCTGGAGCGATTCCCGACCGTTCGTGATCTTGCCGAAGCACCGCAGGCAGAAGTCCTGCGCTTCTGGGAAGGGCTGGGATACTACAGCCGCGCCCGCAACCTCCAGCGGGCCGCACAGATCGTCTGCGAGGACTTTGACGGACACTTGCCCGATTCCTCCCACGCCCTCCAGTCTCTTCCCGGGATCGGCCGCTACACCGCCGGCGCGATCGCCTCCTTCGCATTCGGAAGCCCTGCCCCCATCGTCGAGGCCAACACGCTGCGGTTGTACTGTCGGCTGATCGGGTTCGATGGCGATCCCCGCTCTGTCGCGGGACAGCGGACCTTGTGGGACTTCGCAGGGCAACTGGTCCCTGCACAGAGACCGGGCGAGTTCAATCAGGCTCTGATGGACCTCGGAGCAACAATCTGCACCCCGCTGGCCCCCGCCTGCGACCAATGTCCCCTCCGCTTCAGTTGTCTGGCCTGCGCGTCCGGCCGTCAGGAAGAAATTCCCCGCCCGCCGCGGCGGGCACCGACGACGAACCAGACCGACGTGCTCGTTCTGGTGTCGCAGCGCGGCAGGTACCTCGTCCGGCAGTATCCCGAATCCGAACGCTGGGCAGGCTTGTGGGACTTCCCTCGCTTCACGGTCGATTCGGAGCAGTGGGCCTCCCTCGCGGTCGACCAGCTGCTTCCCGGAGAACTCTCCCGCGAGATCGCCGCAAAACTCACCGTGATGACCGGTCTGCACGTCACCGGAGGAACCATCGTCCGCACGCTGTCTCACAGTGTCACGCGGTATCGCATCCGAGTCCTCTGCAGCCGCATGGATCACGCCGGCGGCCGGTTGCATCGAAACGCACGGCTCCGCTGGCTCTCGCCCGACGAATTCCCCGAACACCCGTTCTCGATCACCGGGCGGAAGGTCGCTCGCTGGGTCGAATCATCCAGTGCAGGTCAGGCTCCTGCCTGACGCGAACTCAAGACACAGCCCCAACCGCCGGAGGCCCTCGTCTAAAACACCGGTGGTACGTCGTCACGGCGGTATCCGGGTCCATACGCGAGGGGAAATGCGAGACGCCTGGTCCCGGGCCAGAACCTGGTCCCGAGGCAGAAAATGTCACCGGTCGAAGGATCGGTGAGCGTCGATTGGACATTCGCCCGGCCGTTTCGTAGCTTCGGCACGCCCCGATCTGGAGAAGCCTTGTGGACCGCGAAATCTATCAGAACCCGCTCAACACCCGGTACGCCTCGCGCGAGATGTCGTCCATCTGGTCGGAGCATCGCAAGCACTCCACCTGGCGGCGGTTGTGGATCGCCCTGGCCGAAGTCCAGCAGGAACTTGGTCTCGACATCTCCGACGCCCAGCTCGACGAATTGCGAAAGCACGTCGACAACATCGACTTTGATGTCGCGGCCCGTCACGAAAAGGAGCTCCGGCACGACGTGATGGCCCACGTCCACGCCTATCGGGATCAATGCCCCTCGGCGGGGGGAATCATTCACCTGGGGGCCACCTCGTGCTTTGTCACCGACAACACAGAGCTCATCCAGATCCGCGACAGCCTGCAGCTCGTCCGCCGTCGGCTTGTGCAGGTGATTGATCGCCTGGCAGCGTTCGCCACCGAATACCGCGCGCTCCCCTGCCTCGGCTTCACACACCTGCAGCCCGCTCAGCCCTCGACAGTGGGCAAGCGGGCGACCCTCTGGTGCCACGATCTTGTCCTCGATCTTCACGAG
>CAZUXX010000636.1:0-2644 GCA_964624215.1 uncultured Planctomycetaceae bacterium | reverse complement strand
AGAACCGTGCGCGAACCAACGCCCTGCAGACCGCCGCCGTGAGCGAAGACGGAACCTACTACCGCGACCTCGTCGAGGTCCGCCGCGGTCAGATCTGGCGCCTGTTCTCACCAATGTTCATTCACCTCAACGCCTTCCACCTGCTGGGGAACATGTACTGGCTGTACCTGTTCGGAGGCCTGCTCGAAACCACCCGCGGTCACGGGCGACTGCTGGCGATCGTGCTCTTCATCGCGTTGTTCTCAAATGTCGCACAGCACTACGCAGCCGGGCCCAACTTCGGCGGAATGTCCGGAGTGGTGTACGGGCTGTTCGGTTACCTGTGGTTCAAAACGAACTTCAGTCCCGAAGAAGGCTACGCCCTCCCTCCGTCACTGACGCTGTTCTTCGTCCTCTGGATGATTCTCTGTGCAACCGGCTATGTCGGAAACGTCGCCAACACGGCACACGTCTCCGGACTGGTCATCGGCGTCATCATCGCGGCGCTGGGCAAGCTCTCCCGGAAACAGCTCGCGTGAATCCTGTCCCGCATGACCGTGGGCAGCTCTAAAGGACACTGGCCCGCATGGATGCCGGCTGACCTGCTCCATCCATGCTCCCCGACTCACGGAACAGCGATGCGGATGAAGTCATCCCGGATGTCGCCTCCGGTCGGAACAGTCCAGGTGACCTCTTCTGTCCCGGAAGGCACCTCGAACGACGCCGTCCGACGCCGGTTCCCCTCGAACCAGCCATACGTGAGCGTGGCGGCCTCCGGCGGCGACGTCTTGCGGATCCCGTAAATCTCGACCCGGGAGATGCCTGCGGTATACCCCGCGTTGTAGAACCGGACCTTCACGAGCGCACGGCGAACCCCGTCGGTCCCAATCGCGGTGCGCCCCCACATCCAGCCGCTCGAATACTCGTTGTCCCCGGGGATCTGAGCGTGAGCGACAGGCCGCCAGGTGGCTCCCTCGTCGATCGAGACCTCCAGCCGAAAATCGGTGTCCGGCGGGGGCGGAACCCGTACGCCGTAGTGGGCCGCCGCCACGAGCTCGACCAGATCACTCGGAGACTCAACGCGAAACACCACCTCGCCCGGCCGGTTGTTGGTCGTCGTCCACGCGAACCGGCTTCTCGCACTCCGGGGTTGGGACTTCACATTCGATGAACGCAACTCCGTCACCTCCATCGGAGGTCCCCCCGCCGGATCGCCCGCCGACACCAGGGCCAGGTTCGGTACCGCCGGCACGACCGCCCGCGATGCAGCTCGCCACGTGACTTGCGAGCCCCCCGGAGTCAGCCGGGGATAGATCGACTGGCAAACCTGGGTCGTGGTCGAGAACGTCAGGTCGTCGAGCCCGGCCCCCGGGGGGAACTCCAGCCGCGCCTGCCAGCCGTAGTGTCCCTTGGCAATGTCGGTCAGATCCTTGTGGAAGTCGTCTGCCAGCCGACCGACCTCCCGCCACGATTGTCCGCAATCGACCGACAGACTCAGCGTCACCTCACCCACCGCACGACCGGAGATCACCAGACCATCGGTGGCCCGACCGGTCATCGGATTGGCGTCGTCCTGCGGATCACCACAGATGACGTACGGCGAGAAGTGCTCGAGCACGATCCAGCCGGGCTCCTCCCGGCTTCGCAGTCGCGGACTCTCGCCCGACCACGTCACGCTGTCACTGCGGGCGACAACCCCGTCCAGAATCGAGTCACTGCTCAGATCGGGCCGATAGACGAAGACGCCGTTACAGTAACTCGCATGGCCGCGACTGTTGCTCGTATCTCCGTCGTGCTGTGGAGTGCCCTGATTGGCGAACGTCCAGTCGCGATAGGGCCCCCCGGCCAGGTGATGCCAGAACCTTCGCTTCGACGGGCCTCCAAAGTGATCCCGGTCGAAATAGCGGGTAAATGTCTCGCCCGACCGGAGATGAACGATGCCCGGCTGAGCGGCATAACCGGAGTGATACATCTTGTACCAGTGCCCCCCGGCAGCGACTTCTCGCCAGCCCTTCTGCATCGTTTCAAAGTCCCCGGGCCAGGCAAACGGATAACACGGTAGTGGCGGGCGCGCATTGGCCGTGATGTCGGGATCGGCAATCACGTCTTCGTAACCCGCGACCACGCCATCCCGCCGGAAGATCAGCCCTGCCATGTCGGTGTCGAACGCGTGCCAGCCTCCGCCGTACTCGATCTCGCTGTTGGTGTGTCCCGGGAACGCCCGGCGACGTGCATTCATGCCGAGCGCCTTCCAGTACGGTTCGTTCCACGCGTGGACAGTGCCGCACAGTCCGTAGCCATACGAGAACCGTCCCTTGTTCGCGTCATAGACCATGGCGTCGTACTGGTTCGACCGCTGCGTGTCCGGTTCGAGTCCCGGGACCAGAAACTCCTGCGGCGAGGCCAGATGCCACTGATGAGTGAGCAGCCACAGGTACAGCGCGATCGCCTTGTCCTGTTCTGACGCGATACCGTCGGTAGCGAACCGCACGCAGTCCTCGACGGTCTGAAAGGCGCCCTCCCCGGCATACTGGGGATGATCGGTCCTGATCGTCACATCCCCCACCCCCGCACACGTCACCCGTGAGAGAAGGAGCAGGGCCGTCAGGCTCCACCCGCTGCCGCTGATCCCGGAGAGCAAACACCGCAACACGCCAGACATGGC
>CAZUXX010000635.1:0-2645 GCA_964624215.1 uncultured Planctomycetaceae bacterium | reverse complement strand
GGCACTCACCCGCCGGGGACTCAGCCGGTAGATCACGAGCATCGTCAGCATGACGACGACAAATGCCTGTGCCTGCCACATCCGCAGCGTCAGGGGCGACCAGTCCAGCAGAATCTGGAGGTTCGGATTGCGTGCAATGCTGAGAGCATCGGCGTAGATCCCCAGCCCGCGCGGATTGACCAGCACCCCGGCTGCAGCCAGCTGTGTCAGCAGAATCGACCGCCAGACAGTCGGACTGCGAAATGCAAAAGACAGTTTGCGGGTGAGTCGGAAGACGTCGATCGCTCGTCCCGCGGCAAACGTCCCCAGCATCAGCAGACCGGCGGGAAACGAACCATGGAAGTTTGCCCAGACGATGAACGTCGCCGGCAATGCAAACCACACCCAGCGGCGATGAAGACATTTCAGCGACAGCACCATCGCAACACAGAAGCACAGAAGCCCCACGTCCTGCGGCCGCTGAATCACGAGCTGCTTGTAATCCACAAACAGGAATACGCCGGCAGCAAACAGCGCAGCAGCGTAGCTGCGGGTTGTCTTCAAGACGCTCCAGGCAACGACCGAAAGTGCCGCGGTCACCAGCACGGCATGCAGAAACTGCAGCCCCGCTGCACCGGACCAGTCGAACATCCAGTATCCGACGAGTTTGCTCGCCCAGGCGGTATCAACCCAGGGCATTCCGTCGGCGAGCGTCAGCAGTGGCTCGGTTTCCGGGAGCTGGCCCGCCTGTGCCATCCAGCGTCCGTACGCGATATGTCCCCAGATGTCGGTGTGCCACAGGGGCAGCCGACATAATAGAAAGAACACGATCCCCAGTGCTGCCACGAGGGTCGCAGCCCCCCTGGTTGTTTTGAGTTGCTCGGGCAACTTGTCCTCCAGGACCGACAGGTCAGCTCGCCCGTCCGGGAGGATATAGGACGTCCGCACGGCAGACGACTCGCGTGTGCCCGCGCGTTCCGTGTCGGGAGTGACTGTGCTCATGCAACTCTCACAGGTGACAGGCAGCACCGGTTCCACGACGGGCAGCCCCGTTTTGCGGACCACGATCGCCGGTCATCGGGCCGATTTGCTCGAAAACTATGGCTGCCCGGGACCACTGTCGAAGAGCATTTGCCTCACGGCGCACAATCCGTCCGGAACGTGACGCACCTGTTCCGACTCTCCGGACCAAAGGGATTCCCCGGATGATGCCGCTCTTGCCTGTCCCGCCGGGGCGTTGCCAATGGGCAACATCCTGTTGCCGGCCCCGCGGCATCTCGCTGCGCGCCGGACGCGGACAGTGCGGCCTGTATCGTTCGCGTCCCGTCTGACAGGAACTGTGCGCACTTCCATCTCATCATCTCATGGCGACGCACGTGAACAGCGCAGTGATTCAGGATCCTCGCGCAGACAGGGGCGACTGCTGCAAGTCGGGTGCGACCCGGCGGATCGCCTCGAGCAGGTCGCTGAGCGTGTCTTCTGTTGTCAGCGGATTGATGATCGTGACCCGCAGGCAGAGACGGCCGTCGAGGGTCGTCTGCACCAGATAGAATTCCCCGGAACGCACCAGGTGAGTACGGATGGCCTGGTTCAGGCGCCCGATCCCCTCGTCGGTCGGCACAGAGCCATCCCGCGGCAGATAGCGGAAGCAGACAATGTTGCACTGCGGCTCATTGATCAGTTCGAAGTCGGGCGCCTCCTGCAGCTGGCCCGCGAACCAGTGCGCGAGTTCACACGTCACATCGACCATGTCTTCGAACAGTCCGGGCCCGCACAGCGACCACAAGCCCCACAAGCCGAAGGTCGCCGCCCGCTTGGTGCACTCCATCGTGTACAGGCCGTTATCGAACTCGGCATCGTTGTCGGCGGCGAACAGGTAGGGTGCGTTCTGCTGGAACGTGGCGGCGCGATGGCGTCCGTCGCGGTAGAAAACGAAGGCGCAGAGTGCCGGGACAAAGAGCATCTTGTGTGCATCGCACACGAAGCTGTCGGCGTGCTCAAGCCCCTTGAGGAGATGCCGGCGCGAGGAACTGAAGATCAGTCCGCCACCGTGAGCGGCGTCGACATGCAGCCAGACGCCGTATCGTCGGCAAATGTCCGCGATGTCTTCCAGCGGATCAAAGGCTCCTACCGGCGTCGAGCACGCACAGGCACAGACCGCCACCACCGGTTGTCCGGCAGCCTGCAGGTTTCTGAGCATCTGCTCGAGAGCCTGAGGCCGCATCCGACGCTGATCGTCCAGCGGGACTGGGAGAACGTGGCGTGTCCCGAGACCAAGCACACCGGCTGCACGGACGATGCTGTAGTGCGCGTCGGCCTGGACCAGCAGAACCGGTGGACGCCCCGGGCGTGAGGTGCCATTCTCCCAGGTGCCGGGAAGACCGACATTGCGGGCCGTCTGGAGAGCGGTGACGTTCGCCAGCGATCCACCATGCGTCACGATCCCTCCGAACCCGGCGCCGAGGCCGAACCGTTCTCCCAGCTTGCGCACGAGCGCCTGTTCGACGGCCGTTGCCCAGGGCCCCATCTCATAGACGGCCATCACCTGGTTGGTGATCGATCCGACGGCATCGAACAGCCCGGCAATCGGCACCGGTGCCGGGACCTGATGGCCGACGTAGCGCGGATGATGCAGATTGTGCCCGCGCCCCAGCATCTCCTGAATC
>CAZUXX010000634.1:0-2649 GCA_964624215.1 uncultured Planctomycetaceae bacterium | reverse complement strand
TGACCGGCTGCTGGAGATTCGTGGCTCCAGTCAGCCGACGGGCGTGGGAACCCGTCTTCGGAGGACACACCGCCAAAACCTCTGGCGTGGGGTCGGAGGCAACGTGGCTGTCTCCCGGACAGGGGGCACAACACATTCGGACGTCCGGGAGCCCAGACGGCTCTGCGACGTGTGGGTCGGTGCAGGCATACATCACCGACGCCGGGATGGGCTCCAGCGCGGCAGGATCGCCTGTGCATTGCAGCGAGCGGCGTAACGCATGCGAACGTTTCTGCCGGGCTTTGAAATCAATCCACTCACGTGGATCTATCTGTCCTCGGTGTTGATCGTCGCGGTCTACATGCGCTTCTCGCGCATCTGGTCCCTCCGCAACGTCGACCTCCTCCTCCTCCTCTCCGCCTCCCCCGGCCTGCTCATGGTGGAGCACGACTCCACCCGCAATGCCGGCTACGTGTGGATGTTTGCCGTCTCGGGACTGTACCTCGCCCGGTTGCTCCTTGACGGCGTCCTCAGCCGCCGACCCGTGCTCGGCCAGAACCTCAACGGCTCGGGCCTCGCCTTCCTCTGTGGCGCAGCGTTCCTGTTGCTCGCGATCGGGGCGCTTCAAAAGCCGCTCCCCCCCTCCACCATGCGGGTCGTCGAACAGGCAAACCAGATGCTCCAGCACGGCCGGCAGGACAGCGGCGCCGACACCGGCGTCGCGACCGGTCCCGCAGCCGTCATCCTGGCGGCACCGGCACGCATGGTGTTTCGTGAGTATGCCGCCCGCAGTATCGCCGTTCTCGCACACCTCGCGGTCGCACTCGGGCTGCTGTTCGCCGGCAA
Source organism: uncultured Planctomycetaceae bacterium (assembly GCA_964624215.1). Classification (GTDB taxonomy): domain Bacteria; phylum Planctomycetota; class Planctomycetia; order Planctomycetales; family Planctomycetaceae; genus CAZUXX01. The sequence continues at coordinate 1,824 of CAZUXX010000634.1, read as the reverse complement.
AAGCCTCTTTAACCATCTCCAGCTCGGACTGGCGATGGCAACCCTCTACCTCCTCCACCCGGCAACCGCCTTCGATGTCGGAGCAGTGACGCATGTCCTGCCGGCTGCACTCATTGTCTGGGCCTTTGTCAGCTATCGCCGGCCACTCCTCGCCGGAATGCTGCTCGGCCTCGCCTGCGGAACGCTGTTCTTCCCCCTGTTCCTCCTGCCCATCTGGCTCGCCTTCTACGGCCGCCGCAGCGCGCTCCAGTTCGGCACATCACTGCTCGTCGTCGCGGCCGGGCTCGCCAGCACGCTCGTCCTCACGACCCCCGACCCCGACTCGTTCCTCCGGAGACTCCTCGGCACGATCCATGTCCATGTGCTGCAGTTCGAAGGGCATGACGGCTTTCAGGGAATCTGGAGCATCGGAGGCAACGGATGGTTCCGCGTCCCCGTCATGGTCACGTATGCCGTCATGCTCACCTGCCTGACCATCTGGCCCCGCCGCAAGAATGTCGAGCACCTCATCACCTCCAGCGCAGCGGCCATCGTCGGAACACAGTTCTGGTACCCGCTCGAAGGGGGCATCTACGTGCTCTGGTACCTCCCTCTCCTGCTGATGGTGGTCTTCCGCCCCCGACTGTTCCATCTCACACCGCCGGGCCAGCTCGAAAGCGATCAGGCCCAGCGACGAAACCCGCTCACCGAGTCGCAGGCTCGAAACTCGCGTACCGCCGCTTCGTCCTTCCGGCGAGCACAGCTTTACCGGTAAGGCGAAACTCCCCGGCTCACCGTGCGGTAGCACATTCATCGTCCCGATGACGTCGCACAGATCCGGGGCACCACCTACGCCGGACCCGTTTCATACGGCTCCGCCTGCATCTGGATCACGACGTCGTGAAGCCGCCAGTCCACCTCGAGCGCAACTGCAATCGCCTGCCTGGTGCGCTCCAGGAGCTCCCGATCGTCCTCGGGAACGAGATACGCTTCGGCAAACATGACGTGACCATGCTCGCGGACCCGCACCGCAGCATGCCGGACCCACTCCAGCGACTGCAGTCGGTCGCGTAGCCGATCCGGCAGGTCGAGATACCGTGTGTGGTCAACCGACTTGGGGGCCCGATCCATCAGATCACCGACCACGTCCCGAAGATTCGTATACCCGTCGTGCAGCACCGACAGCGAAATCAACAGCGCAGCCACCGCGTCGACCCACCACCAGCCCCACGCGATTCCAAGCACCCCGACGCCCGCCGCCGTGCCTGTCATCCAGTCGGCACGTCCCATCTCGGCGTCAGAGTGCAGTGGCTTGTCGTGGATCCGCTCGGCCACTCGAATCTTCGCCCGGCCCAGAAAGAACGCAGGAATCGTGGCCCACAACAGGGCCGGCAACATCAGCCAGCCACTCCAGACCGGCTCGCCCCACAACACCACCGCACCGATCGTCGGATGCTCTTGCTTCACCAGCGTCGCCGACGAATCGATCAGCATCATGCACCCCACACTCGCCAGCGCGATGGCTGAGACGAGAAACGCAATGTTGACCGACCGGTGGTATCCGTACGGAAAACGGCGGTTGGGAGTCCGGTGACGAACGCGGTCGGCAATCAGAAATCCGATCGGAGGAATCAGCCCCAGCACATCCTCAATCCAGGCCATCTTCATCGCCTGCGAGTTCCCCATCGTCAGGTAGATGACCCCCACGACGCTCGCCATGTACACCAGCGTCATCCACTCCAGCCGACGCGCCCGCTCCAGTTCGGGCTGCAGCTCTTCCGGAAACTCATAGCGTCGCGTCGGTTGCATGGCGTTCACGGACCCTCGGGAAGGGCACGTTGCAGT
>CAZUXX010000633.1:0-2658 GCA_964624215.1 uncultured Planctomycetaceae bacterium | reverse complement strand
TTCCCGCGACCCGGAGCGACAGGAGAGGAGCAGGGGGTTCTCGGGATCCCCGAACCTGGCCCCCATGACTTCTTCGATGTTCTGCAGGCCATCGAGAACCTGCTGCTCGAGCTCAGGCGGATAGGTGCGGTCGTTGTCGTAGAAGTAGGTGCACACCTCGGTCGAGATGGTAAACCCGGCCGGTACCGGGAGGCCGATCCGGTTCATTTCGGCCAGATTGGCCCCCTTGCCCCCGAGTTCGGCCTTCATCTCGGCCGAACCCTCGGCCTTTCCCGCACCGAATGTGTAGACCAGTTTTGCCATCGCGCCTTGTCCTTCCACGCCTACCAACAGAGAGATTCATCACCCGTCGCCGCTGAGCCGCCGGGCACTCACCCGCCGTCCTCTACGGACGCGGAACCGGAACTGCAGCCCTGGAGCCGTGCCACGGCTGTGAGCGGTTTGCGAGCAGACCCTCTTCGCCAACCGATGATGGGGCTCAATCCGGGTGGGACACTACCAGCCCGGTGCCCAACGTTCAACCGACTGCGGACCCACCGGGCAACGGGATCTGCCACTCATTGCAGATCGCCAATGTGAACCCGTCCAATCGGCGGTACGGATGCGTCCCGGGAGGGGAGCGGCGTGCCGCCTGACTGCGACGGTGGCGGAGACCCCGCGGTCGGAGACGGGAGTGTAGACCCGGGAGTGGAGTTCGACGACGTCTCCGGGAACGGGGGAGGGCCATTTGCTGCATTGTCGGGCTGGACAGGAAAGGCTCCCATCGCTTCGGCCGGGGGGATCGCGGCCGAACCGGGCTGTGCGGCTGGCCCCTGCTGACTGCGGACCCAGGCCCCCATGTCGAGCTGACGGAAGCCGTTTTTCCGCGGCAGGACCCACGTCGTGGCGGGGAGATGAGGATTCACCTCGACCGTCCCGAGAGTCAGTTTGAGATCCAGATCGGCATCAGGCCAGTGGATCCGGATCGAGCTGGGAAGTGCGATTCCCGAATTCGGGTCTATCCGATGCCCTTCGAGATCCGCGCTGGCGATGAGGCGCCCGGATTGCCCCCACAGCTGATGAGAGGTCACCCAGCCTCGACGCGTATCGACACGGACCACTTTCCGTACCGGCTCGCCCGTCGGGGACTGGCTGTTGGCCACCAGATCGATGAAGGGTTGTCCCGGCACAGGGACGAGGTCGTACTCGTCCTCGTTGACCGGAATCACTCCGAAGACCTCCATAATCCAGTCCGGCTGGAACGGGATGCGGAAGTGGGTCAGTGCCAGGGGAAGGTCGTCGTGATAGGCGGTCAGCAGGTAGGCGGGCTCCATCCCCTTCTGCCAGAGCCAGAACTGCTCGTCGTTCGCACCGACGTCAAACTCGTCACCGCCGGAGAACGGGTTGGAAATGCGGATGCGAAACCGCCGCGGCGCCTCAACGACCACGGTTCCCTTCACGCCCATGGGGAAGGAGCGCATCCGGAAGGTGACGTCCATACACTGCCACGCGAACAGTCCTCCCTGCTGTTGCGAGCCGGTGATGTTCTGATTGATGCGCGCGACAACCTGCGATTTCGTCGCGCCCTCGGGAATGACCGGATTGAGGCGATAGCCCAATCGCGGCCGAAACGACATACATCCACTGCACAGGAGCACCAGGGCCAGCACCCAGATGAGCTTTACCGCCGGCCGTGTGAGACCGGTCGTCCGCTCCAGCGTCCCACGCGCTGGCGATGATGGGGCGATCGGCGATGCTGCCGCCATGACGGTCTCCTTCCCTGGCTCGATCCGGCCGCGTTCTTCAGGCGGCCGCCGTCCATCCCCTCTCCAGCGACTGGGCGATTGCCAGTTGCAGACGCTGAACCTCCTCTTCAGTCAACTGCTGGTTCCGTACCTCGAATGGTCCTTCACCGCGGCTGCCGGAAAGCGTCAGATACTCGATGTCGCCATCAACTCGCGATCCTTCGAGGATCAATCTCCGCCGCTGCAGCAGATACAGGCTGACGACGTAGGCCAGCTTCTCTTCTGCCGGATTCGCGTTCTCGAGGAGATGCTCGAAGTAGGCGAGCATCTCCTCGGGGTCGACAACCTGTCGCTTCTCCGTGACCGGATGCGGCACCACGCACTTCCATTGGCCGACCATTCCCTCGGGCGGTCCCTGCCACCCTTCGGGAGAGTAATCGAGTCGAACCAGCCGACCATCGACCTCGGCAAGGACAGAAATGACTTCTGTCCCGGGTTCGAGCGGGTTGCCCGTTCCAGCGCAAACCTTGCCCAGGGGCCGAATGTGATAGTCCATTGCGGAAGAACGCGGTGAACCGGGTTTCGAAGCGGCGGGATCGTACCCCAGACACGGAAAGTGCAACAAGACGGGTTCCGGGGGGAGACAGCTGTCGCAGAGCTCGCCTGTTTTGCCGAGACAACCCGGTTTGTGAAACTGCCGTGCCGCAACCCGTTCGGCCATCGGTTGCCCGGTACCGTTTCCGTCCGCACCCCGGACCGGGAGACTTCGACCGGTCACTCTCGACACTGACCGGTTCACACTGCACACTACGCGCTGCAGCTTCACTCGAGTTCCCTTTCCCCAACCGCAGTGTCATGCCCACCTCTGAGCCGGTGACGGGTCGGATTCTGATCGCCGATGACAATCCTCAGAACCGTGATCTCCTCGAGGCGT
>CAZUXX010000632.1:0-2659 GCA_964624215.1 uncultured Planctomycetaceae bacterium | reverse complement strand
CCCGTGGCCTCGGGCCACCAACGCAAGTAAGAAGTCCTCGCAGGCCCAGCGACAGCGGACACGGCAAGCCGACTGCTCTCGCCCGCGTCGTGACAACCTTCTTCAGCTCAGACAGACCGACCCGCGACGCAGCCGTCACTCCGCCACGAAGTACGACCGCAGTTGCCGGATCACTTGGGCAGCACGCACCTGGAACTGCTCATCAGAGGGACACGATCCCGCCGGCGTCACGGTCACTTCGATCGGGACGAGTTCCGCACTCCGCGTGCTCTTCACCTGTCCGAACCTCATGACCAATCGCACCTGCTGGCGATCCGGGGTCTTGCCCCAGCCTCCCAGGAGCGTCGTCGCCCCCAGCACCATGTCAACAAAGTCGGCCTTGACGTTCTTCAGCCGGGCTTCGGTGTCTTCGACGAAACCGCTGAGCTTGTAGTGAATGATGTCTGTCGCCACCCGCGACATGAACTGCGACGTGTGCACGAACGGACCGGGGCGATGCGAAAGCTTGCCACTCTCCCCGGGCGTCTCCGTCACCGTTCCCCGGCAGGTCCGGTTACGACCCGAGTTCTTGGCCTCGTACAGCGCCTGGTCTGCCCGATGCAGAAAACTCGCCATCGTGTCGTTCGGCAAAAGCTCCGCAACACCGAACGACGCGGTGATATTCAGTTGCACGTTCCCGCCCATCGGTGTTTCCGAGATGACTCGCCGCAGTCGCTCGGCCCGGTTGTATGCATCGTCGATGCCGGTCTCCGGACACAGCACGACGAACTCTTCACCTCCATAGCGGCAGATCGTTTCCCCCGAATACAACTCGTCCGACACGAGCCGCGCCAGGTCAATCAGCACCCGGTCTCCCACCGCATGTCCATGCGTGTCGTTGATCGGCTTGAAGTGGTCCAGGTCGAGGAAGATCACCGAATACGCCGGTGTCGTTCCATCCCGTCCGTCCAGCATCCGTTGCAGTCGTGATTCCAGCTCGCCGCGATTCCCCACTCCCGTGAGCGGATCCCGCCGGGCTGCCATTTGCAACTCGCGGTACTGACCCGGATTCGCTTTCGCCTGCGAGGCATCCCGGTAAATCTGGGCGACTCCGAGAATGTGACCATCGGTGTCGTTCAGGGGCAGCGTCTGGACTTCGATCTCCTTCCACTCGCCGGTCCGGCGATTCTCCAGTTTGAACTGTCCACACGATCGCTCTCGCGACTGCAGCACGTTTGCCACCGGGCACCGTCTGTCACCGAGCGGCTTCTTGTCCTTGTCGACCAGTTGCAGCAGTCGCCGGCTCCACGATTCCCCCAGCATCTGCCTCGCCGGCAGACCGGTCAGTTGAGAAAGCCCGCCGTTCCAGCCGACGAATCGCAGGTCCGAATCGATAATGCAGAACCCGTCGTAATGCGATTCGAGCAGATAGAGGAACGAGAAAATCTGAGCCAGCTCCGCCGCTTCCCGGATCGTTCGCGCATCCACCGGAGCACTGGCACTCAACAGTCGTGACGTCTGCGCATCATCAGCCAGAAAGTCCGCCGCCTCATGATCAATCCAACGACTCAGCGCCGAGATAATGTTGCGATCGAACTCCTTGCCCGAGTGTTCCCGGAGCAATCGCATCGTTTCGTCATGCGATTTCCCCTGCCGGTAAGACTGCTCGTTGCGGAGCGAATCGTAGGCATCGGCAACCGCCAGAATCCGCGCTCCCTGTGGAATCTGGCTGTCCACATCATCCTGTGGCTCGTCGTATGCATTCCCCCGGTTATGGGCGTGCCACACCATCTCGATAATCTCGCGGTCGATGCGGCAGGCCTGCAGCAGATCGACACCGATGTTGTGGTGCAGCCGGACAAACTCCTGCTCGTCGGGACTCAGCCGTGCCGGCTTGTCGAGCATATGGTCCGGGATCCCGACCTTTCCCAGATCGTGTAAAAGTGCAGCCACCTCTAGCTTGCGGGTCGGCTGATCTTCCCATCCCAGATGCTGTGCAATCCCCACTGCCAGCAAGGCCACACGCCGCGAATGCAGCAGGATCCCCTCATCCCGGAAGTGAATCGCCGACAGCAGTCGACGCAGCGTCCACGGCGATACCACCCAGTCGATATTCGAGGGAGCTTCACTCAGATGGCGCTCACTGTCGTGCGCCAGTCGCATCAAAGACAGCAGGATCCGCGATGACTGCATCGGATGCGGCGGCAGAGCCGATGTCGCAGCAGTCGTAGCGGGCGAAATGGGGGCGTCCACGGCCATGGAGATAGGGTACTCAATTCTGCCAGGGCGAATCCTGCGGGAAATCTAGATCGCCCCCGCACCCGGTCAACTCGCTTCATCCCCACTCCGGCCACACCGAAGGATTCCCGGCGTCTTCTTCGGGACGACCGTTACATCCGTCCCAGCTCCTGCGACCGAAGCACCGCTGCCCGTACGGCATCCATCACCGCTCCTCGCACGCCTCCCTGCTCCATCGCATGCAATCCGGCGATCGTTGTCCCCCCCGGACTCGTCACCCCATCCTTCAGAACTCCCGGATGCTGACCCGTCTCAAGAACCATTCTTGCGGCCCCCAGCACGGTTTGCGCCGACAGTCGCGTCGCAATCTCCCGCGGCAGCCCCATCCGCACACCCCCGTCGCTGAGCGCCTCGATAAACTGGACCACGTCCGCCGGGCCGC
>CAZUXX010000631.1:0-2666 GCA_964624215.1 uncultured Planctomycetaceae bacterium | reverse complement strand
TCGTCGTCTGCACCAACGAAGGCAATGCCGATCTCGGGACAGCTCTCCCGCCGGTTCACATCGCCTCTATGGGAATGGAGAAGCTGATTCCCCGCGCTGAGGATCTGGGCGTCTTCCTGCGACTGCTCGCCCGCTCGGCAACCGGGCAACCGATCACCACCTATTCGACGCACTTTCACGGTCCGCGTGACCCGGCGAGCGAGCTGCATATCGTGATCGTCGACAACGGCCGAAGCGAGCTGCTGGCCAGTGAGGACTTCCGGCGGTCGCTCCACTGCATCCGCTGCGGGGCCTGCATGAACACCTGCCCGGTGTACCGCCGAAGTGGCGGGCACTCGTACAGCAACACGGTACCGGGGCCGATCGGCTCGATCCTCGCTCCGGCCGCCGACGCCCAAAGGCATTCGAGTCTGCCGTTCGCATGCAGCCTGTGCGGGAGTTGTACGGACGTATGCCCGGTGAAGATCGACCTGCACCTGCAGCTCTACACCTGGAGGAACCGACTGGCACGGCGGCGGCTTTTGCCCGCGTCGAAACGATGGTCGATGAAGCTCGCCGGCAAGGTGCTCGGCAGCCGTCGCCTGTTCGTTGCCGCCGGCAGACTCGCCCGCTTCTGGCTTCCACGTCTGCCCCGCTTTCTGGTGTACAACCGCTTCAACGACTGGGGTCGGCAGCGCGAGCTGCCGCAGATGCCCCGCAGAAGCTTTCGGCAGGAATGGGCCCGCCGGCGCCGTTCGAATTCCGACTCGTCCCCGAATTGAGCTCCCCGTCCGGGAGAGCACCCGCCCGCGAAGGATTCGCAATCTCATGCAACAGTATCAGGGAGTGATCGGCCTGGCGGTCCTCATCGGTCTGGCAGCGCTGTTCTCCAACAACCGCGCAAAAATTCGCTGGAGCCTTGTCGTCTGGGGACTCGCCCTGCAGTTCGCATTCGCGCTGCTGATTCTGAAGACCCCGGTCGGGCGGCCTTTCTTCTCCTCGCTCAATACGGCCGTTACGCGGGTGATCCAGTTCACCGACCGCGGGACATACTTCGTCTTCGGTCCGCTGAATGACCGCTACACGACCCGGGTCGAAGTGGTCTCCAGCGAAGCTGCCCCTCCGCTCCCCGAGACGTCCGCTGGCGAGTTGATCGACGACCGGCAGCCGGCGGGGGTATTGCCAGCCGGGTCGCAGCTGACGCTCGAGTCGCGGGACGGCAAGCAGCTGGCTCCCCCCATGGTCTCGCTGGCCTTTGCCCTGTTGCCGTCGGTCATCTTCCTCTCGGGACTCCTGTCGATCCTGTACTACATCGGCCTGATGCAGTGGGTCGTCCGCGGGATCGCATGGGTCATGCAGAGAACGATGAAAACCAGCGGGGCCGAGACATTCTGCGTGGCGGGGAACATCTTCGTCGGGCAGACCGAAGCCCCGCTGATGATTCGCCCCTATCTGCCGACGCTCACACACTCCGAACTGCTGACGGTCATGACGGCCGGGTTTGCCACGATTGCCGGTGGAGTGCTGGTGTTTTACACCGGCATTCTGCAGCCACACCTGCCCGGCATTGCCGGTCACCTGATGGCGGCCTCCGTGATGAGTGCGCCAGCGGCGATCGTCATTGCGAAGCTCCTCGCGCCGGAGACCGAGCAGCCAAAAACGCTGCAACTTTCGCGAATCGAGAACGGTCCCAAAGCGGCGAACGTGGTCGATGCCTTCGGTGACGGTGTCATCCAGGGATTGCAGCTTGTGCTCACGATCGCCGCGATGCTCATCGCCTTTGTCACACTGGTGGCCCTGGTCAACGGGCTTCTCGGTCTGATCCCGACCGGCTCAGCCGAACCACTGACGCTGCAGTCGGTGTTCGGGCTGCTGCTGCGTCCCCTGGCCTGGTGCCTCGGGATTCCGTGGGAAGAATCGGCGGCGGTCGGCACCTTGCTCGGGGAAAAGCTCGTCCTTACCGAGCTGTACGCCTATCTGAATCTCTCGACCCTGCAGAACGAGGGCCTGCTGTCCGAACGCAGTGCCACCATCGCGGCCTACGCCTTGTGCGGGTTTGCCAACTTCGCTTCGGTCGGAGTGCAGCTCGGAGGAATCGGCGGGATGGCTCCGGAACGGCGGCCTGAAATCTCAAGACTGGTCATCCGGGCCATGCTCGGCGGTGCCGCCGCCTCCGGCATGACCGCCTGCATCGCCGGGATGCTGATGTAGCACGGCACCATCCCCGGTGGCCGCGGCGTCTGACTTCAGCCAATCGGGTCATTGCGGCAGCCGGATTCACCTGTCCCCCCTCACTCCATCCAGCTTTGATGACGGGACAAGGCCACCGGCGCAGCAGACACACATCGGAATTCTCTCAAGATTGACAAAGTGACATTGTCCCCGCCATGATCCATCAAGGGTTCGGCATGTCCTGGCTGTACCCCAAAGTCTGTGATTTTAATGCACCAGTGGATTATTTCAGCGCGGAACGCCTGGGGTTCCGCAGTAACCTTGTGCACTTGGAGTCGATTCTGATGCTTTTCTCTCTTCGGGCCAGAAGTCGTGGATTTACGCTCATTGAGCTATTGGTCGTGATCGCGATTATCGCCATTCTGGTGGCTCTTCTGCTTCCTGCGGTTCAGCAAGTCCGTGAGGCGGCCCGCAAAAGCCAGTGCCAGGACCATCTGCACAATATCGGCATCGCT
>CAZUXX010000630.1:0-2668 GCA_964624215.1 uncultured Planctomycetaceae bacterium | reverse complement strand
GGTGGCCGCCCGAACTGGAGCAGTTTCAGCACGAGCTCCAGGACATCCAGAGCCGGTGGCTCCCGGTCAATCTCGCGGTGTATGCGTGGATGACAATCTCGTTGTTCCTCCTCGTGGGCGGATGCATTGCCGCACTGATTCCGACACGTCGTGGCCGCAAGTGGCTGCTGGCCGCCATGATCAACGGAATCGTGTTCGAAATCGTCCGCAGCGTGCCCGCCGCCATGCAGCAGTGGGAGATGGCTGGAGCGATGGAGCAGATGGTCCATCGCGCCGCCGGGGCGGCAGGCGGTCCCCCGCCAGGGTTCGCTTCGACGATGACGGCCGTCGGCATCGTGGTGATTCTCGTCCTCGCCCTGATCAAGATCCTCTACTACGGCATTGGCGCCTGGTATTGCCTGCAACCGCTGACGATCAACTGGTTCGAACCGGTTCCGGACGACGAGCTGCGCGAGCAACAGATCTCAGACGAAACATGGGGGGAGCAGTAGAGCCGCCCTCAACGTCATGGCGGCATGTCGATAACGCCTGACGCACCGGGACGACTCGCCCGTGAACTGCCATCGCGAGTGACAAACTCGTGACACGATTGCCGTCGTCTCATCGGATCGGTGGCGATACCGTCGGGGGATCCATTTCCCTCCCGCGTGAGGCGCCCCGATGTCCACGACCGTTCGCTGTGAATCTGCACTGCAACCACGTCGGCGGCGACTGACGTCGGCCCTGCTCCTGCTGAGCCTGGCGCTTGGTCCCGGGGTCCGGGCCGACGAAGAGAAGGCCGACACCGGCCAGGCTCTCCCGCCAGCCGACTCCTCCCGGAATCGTGAGATTCCCGACGCCGTCGAGCCGGATCCTGTCGCGACATCGTTGCGGCAAAAGCCGGTGTACCGGCATTCGGTAAGGAGTGTCGAGTTCAGCCCCGACGACTCACTCCTCGCGGTCGGCACCGGAGAGGGCCTGATTCACATCTGGGACGTTCACCAGCGGAAAGTCGTCGCCTCCTGGAAGGCCCACGAAGACTGGACGTTCGATGTCACCTTCTCACCCGACGGAACACAGCTCGTCAGTGGTGGAGGGGACAACCTCGTCAAGGTGTGGAAGGTTGGCGAATGGAACGAAGTGGCGCGATACACAGGACATGACGACGACGTTCACGGAGTTGCCATGACGGCCGCTGGCCGCGTCATCTCTGGCGGTGATGATGCCGTCGTGATCGTTCACGACCCGCAGCGGGGCCGGTCCACCACCCTCCATGGACCCGAAAAGCAGGTCACCTCTGTGGCTCTCAGCCAGGATGGCAAGTGGCTAGCAGCCTCCAGCCGGGATACGAAGCTCTATTTGTGGTCGCTGGAGACGCTCGATCCGATTCCTCTGAACAACGTTCACACGCTCGATGTGATGCAGGTCCGGTTTGCACAGCGGGGGAGAGCGCTCCTCTCCGGAAGCTACGACGGAAAAATTGGCCTGACGTTCATCGAGTCCACTCAATCGCCAACCACGATCGGATCCCACAACGACTGGGTGATGGGCGTCACGGACACTCCCAATGGAACGCTGATCCTCAGCGGCTCCGGTGATCAACTCGTCCGTGTCTTCCATCGGGCGACCGGCAAGTTGCTCAGCGCACACACGGCATTCGGCGATGTGTCGGATCTCGACATCACCTCCGACAGCGCCCTCGTCGCTGTAGGGACCGCAGCCGGTCACGTGCAGCTGTTCGAACTTCGCGACGTGACACTGCTCCCCGCACGGCGGCTCGAATTCGCCCGACCAGTCCCCAAACCAGCGGCTCCCCTTGAGCCGCAGGCGTATCTCGATCTGCACCAGGAACTGCTGGAGGGCCCCTCCAAGCCCGGTTGGGAATCCCGTGTCGGCGAACTGTCTGAACAGGGAGACCGCTTCACCCTGCACCTGCTGAACACAACCAGTCACGCGAATCTCACACCGGCCCAGCAGGAACTCGTCGAAAAACTCAAGGCACGACTCTCGAAGCAATTCAACGAGGCTTCGACAGTGCCGCCGGCGCACTTCGCCTCGATGCTGGAACGTGCAGCACTGTCTGGTCTACGCTGTCATCCGCTGGAAGAGCGACTGACCAGCTGGACGTTCACTCAGCTCGCGGCCCAGGTCGAGCGACCTGCCGCCCGAGCGGAACTCGAGCGTCTCAGGTCCGGGTTCAAACCGGGCGTCCACGGTGAGACATCCCCCGACGACATCACCCGTCGCGTTCAAACCTACCTCGAGAAGATCCTGGCTGCCCGCAACGACCCAAGCACCTCCGGGGGACAGTGACGCGAGCGGCAGGAGCGAAGCGGAGATCGACTGATGCGGTTACTGCCACTGTGCGTGCTGTTGACCCTGACGATAAATCTTCCTGCCGAGGAACCGCAGGGAAAACTCCCGATCTCCTCGCCAGATCGTGATCTCATCTATCGCGAGAACCAGCAGCCGGGAGTCCGGGACTGGCAGTTGACTCGTGTCCGTGTCGACCGTGACGGCTTTCGCTCGCCGTGGATCGAAGGTTACTGCTCGCGGCAGAGCGTCGAGGCAGGAGAGTCTCTGTCGGTGATAGTGTCGACCGACCCGCCGGTGCCGTTCAAGCTCGAGATCTTCCGCATGGGGTACTACCAGGGGCTCGGTGCCCGGTTGATGCGGACATTCGACCGGA
>CAZUXX010000629.1:0-2671 GCA_964624215.1 uncultured Planctomycetaceae bacterium | reverse complement strand
GCAAAGATCCTCCCCGAGTCGGCAGGCAGGAAGTAGGCGACGCCCCGGCTCAGGAGCGGTTGCACCGGGAGAGCACAGGTGCTGCTGGTTCCGTCTCCCTTCCATCCGGTCCGGCCGCCGGTATCCAGAGCCCGATACTGGGCGACCCAGTCCAGCCGCTGCTCGACAAGGTTCCACGCAATCACCGCTCCCGCCGGAGTCGGGCAGATGACGCGGCCGTCCCCGATGGCCGGGAGAAACGCCAGACGTCGACGCTCGTACTCGGATTCGATCGGACGATCGGTGAGGGCCAGCGTCTGGTCGATCTCGACTGTGCCGGTCTGCGGATCGAGAACCGACAGCGAGATCTCTCCCCGGGACTCGGTGAGCTGGTAGAGCTTGCCGGCGAACGGAACCGGCGGTCCCAGCGGAATGCGTCCCGGCGGTGACTGCGGGGCATCGTCTTCACCCCCGAACACCCACAACGCATCCCGCTCGTCCCGCTCTCGTATCGCAGAGGACACGGCAGGACCGGCTGCGATGTGCAGGGGAAGTGCGAAGACCTTCGACGTCAGTCTCTGCCGCCGCCCCCGGTCGTCGTCGACCCGCTCCAGGGTGATGGCATCGACGAAGTACACATTCTTCCCGTCGCATGTCAGGGACGATGCCAGCGTGTTCTCGACGGTTTTTCGATCCAGGGGCTCGGCACTCGACGGCGGAGGGTCATCCGCCGGGGCACCGTCCAGTCGGGTCTGGCAACGATAAAACCATTCCACCCGTCCCGTTGAGAAATCGCGGGCGACGATCGCATCGAACGTCCGCGTCAACACCAGCTCCCCGACGACCAGAGAGACAGACGCGCTGATGGGCGGCTCGTCCTTGTGCAGACATTCCTCGAACCACTGCCGGGCGGCCCACTGGATGTCGACGTCGTCACATGCGGTCGCATCGGCCACACGGGTGAGCCGCCGGTGAGGTTGGTCGGTTTCAGCGGGAGTCGTCGACCAGATCGGAAAGGGAGCCGGCGGTGTCCCCGTCAGCGGCATGCAGCCGCGGGCCGTCCCCTGTGGGGTGACCCAGTCCGTAATCCGATCGACGTTGGTCGCTGACGAGTCATACGTCCGGCAAAGTTCCAGCAGCTGGGGCGATTCCACCGGCCCGCCCGCAATCGTCCACTCCCTCCCATGTCTGGCAATGATCGTTTCGGCAAGCTGACGCCGACCGGTCGCGGAGAGGCTCAGACACAGCCGCAAAAGATCGGCATCCTCAAGCGACGCAATCTCGCCGGTGGTGAGGCGGTCGGCGAAAAGTGCGATCGCATCGTGGTAGCGGCCCTGGTCGAAGAGGATACGCAGGCCGAGCAGTTCGGCCGTCTTTGCAGACTCGGTCCCCGGAAACGATGCGGTTACCTGGAAGAGGTCGTCGAGCCTCCCGCTCGCAATCGCTTGTTGAAGTCGCGTCTCGGCGGCGGGATCAATGAAGCGGTTCCACGCTGCGAGACTCTCGGGGGGAAGCGAGCGGACAACGGTGCGAGCAGCGGCTCGAGCACTGACGGGGCGGCGGACCACGGATTCCCAGAGAAAGACGTCCTCCTCCGCCTGGAGGACTTCGCTCAGACGCTTGAACGCGTCCAGAGGACGCTGCTCTCTGAGCAGGGCGCGACATTCATCCAGCAGCAACTGGTAGCGGCGGTCGCGATAGAGGATGTGAGTGAGCTGTCGCCTGCTCGTAAAGTCCGCCTGTGATTCGACTTGTTCGTCCTGGTTCGTCCCGCGGGGCGGCGGGTGCGGCCTCGTTCCCGGTCCATTGGGTGGCCGCGGTTCCGGTGGTCCGGCCGGCTGCGAAGCGACAGGGCGAGAGGCGGCGGGAACCCGAGGTCTGGCAGCCACTCCGGGTGGATCACTCACCCCGGCCGGGTCGGCCGCAAGCAGGCTGGCCCCGTACAGAAAAACGGCGGTCGCCCAGCCGCGCCAGCAGCCCAGCGACGTCAATTCCTTCGGGCGACTCCTTCGCCTTAATCTCATCTCTCGCCTCCCTGGAGAGATGCTCGAATCATTCGAGCACAATCGTCTAGCACGAACGAACAGACGGGGTCAAGACCGACCGCCTGCCCGCCGCTTACCAGACACGGAACCTGCCGGTCGTCGCTCAGGTGAAGCAAATCGAGTGCCTCACCCGTGATGCAGCCGGTGCGCCGGTGGCACAATCACACTTTCTCCATCCCTGAACGGGTGAGTGAATGCCGGTCGGCAGATCTGCGACATCCGGGACGTTCGCGAACGCTTGCGAAGCGCGCTGAAATGCCAATGATTCCGGCGAACAAGGCTTTGCAGTTCGTTGACAAAGCCGAAACGCGTCATTACGATCCCGAACTTCCCGCGGCAAACTGCGGTTGGCGATCGGGGTGTGGATTGGTGTAAGTCGTTGGTAGGGGTGGTCTTCCGTGTCTGGAAATGAACGAATCCGAATCCGCATGGAGGCGTATGACCACGCCGTGCTGGATCAATCTGCATCCGATATTGTCGATACGGCAAAGCGGACCGGCGCGATCGTTCATGGGCCGATCCCGCTCCCGACTCGCATCGAGCGTTATACCGTGCTGCGGAGTCCTCACATTGACAAGAAGTCCCGTGAGCAGTTTGAGATCCGGACGCACAAGCGGGTGATTGATATTGTGCAGCCGACAGGCAAG
>CAZUXX010000628.1:0-2671 GCA_964624215.1 uncultured Planctomycetaceae bacterium | reverse complement strand
AAAGGAACCCGCGCAACGAGGAAGGCCGCGATGATTGCCAGAAGAATCGATCGCGACCTGCCTGGGGAGCGCGGTTGAGAAACCGGGACTTGTTCGTCCGCCACAGACCGCACGCTTAGCGGGCGCTGATGTCGTAGCAGTGGAGCAGTTCCTGGTCGCGAAGATACAGCCGTCCGTTCGCGACCGTGGGATGCGTCCAGATCCGTCCCTTGGGATTCCGCTGTTCGGACTGCGGGTCGAGCGTGAACCGTCCGTGGACCTGCCATCCTTCGGGAGACGGGGCAATCAGTGCGATCTCGCCGCTGCTTTCTCCCTGCAGGTACAGCCGGTTATCGGCGTACGTGAGGGCCCCTTTGCCGACCTCGCTCCGCTCATTCCAGAGGAGTTCACCGGTCAGAAAGTCGTGACACAGCCAGCCCCCCCCGTCGGAGTATCCGTAGATTTTTCCGTCCACGAGCACGACGCCGCCGTGGTGGTTCTTCATCAGCTTCTCGAAGTAGACGTCCGAGACCTGGTTCTGATCATCGAGTTTGACGAGTTTGCAGCCGACCCCGTATCCGCTCGTGATGTAGATGTAGCCGTCGTGGTAAACCGGGGTGGGAATCACCGCCGTTTTGCCGGGCCATTCGCTGCTCCACACGAGCCCGCCGTCATCGGCCTTCACACCAAACACGTCCTCCTGCGTCAGCTGGACATACTGGTGGATGCCTCCGTGATCGATGGCAATGACCGAGGAGTACTGGGCTCCATCGGTGAGGTCTTCACTCCTCCACAGGACGTCTCCCGACTCGCGCTTCAGCGCTGCGAGAGTGCCCTGATTGCCGCCCGGCGTGCAGACGACCTTGTCTCCATCGACGAGCACACTTTCGGTGTAGCCCCAGTTCGGCACACGACCACCGAGGTCGTCGACAAGATGCTTCGTCCAGACGAGCTCGCCACCGAGCGTCACACAGGCCAGTTGTCCCGGCCCACTCAATGCGAAGACATGATCGCCATCGACGGTGGGTGTGCTCCGGGGGCCATCTCCCCAGCCGTTGCTGAGGACCGGGCCGAGTGACACCTTCCACTTCACGGAGCCATCAGCGACATTCAGTGCCGCCAGAAACTCGTTGTCCTGCTCTGCTCCCAGCGTGTAGAGGGTGTCACCGACGACAGCCATTCCGGAGTAGCCCAGCCCGACCTCCCGGCTGACCCACAGTTGCTTCGGCCCCGCTTCCGGCCACGATTGAAGGAGTCCGGTTTCCCGGGACAGTCCGTCGCGCTGCGGGCCGCGCCATTGGGGCCAGTCGTCGGCCGGGGCGGTCCCGGCGAGAAGGACGAACGTCAGACAGGTCAGTACAAGGTGTCTCATGACGAACAGCTCGTGAAAAAATTCGACGGGAGGTTCAGTTCGGTTGCGGGGGACCGGGCAACAGGGCTTCGGCGAACTCGCGACCAAGGTCGACGTATCCGGCCGAGTCGTAGTGCCACGGATCCGAGTATCCATAGTCATCTGTCGACGTGACAAGGGTTGCAGCCGGATCCTGTTTACAAAACTTCGCCTGCCTGGCCCGCACAATGTCGCCGAACGGCCAGGTCTTTTCCGGCTCGTTCTTCTTCGAATCGGAGATCCGACCAACAGCGACTGGAAGGTCATCCATTCGCAAGGCAGCTCGAATCAGATCGATGAGCTGCTTGAGGTTGTCCCCGTACTCCTGTGCCGTTGCGATGTCGAGTGCCGCATCGCTCTCCCCCTGCATCCAGACGATGCCCCGCGGGATCAGACGATCGGGCTCCCCATCTCCGTCGAGGTCGGCGAACCGCGTAGCTTCCCGCACTGTTGCCAGAAAGTGGTCGTACTGGTTGATGCCGGCCCCTTCGCCTTCTCCGCCGCGGAAGTCGGGATCCCAACTGCCGAACTGGCGCGCGGCTTCGGCAGCGATCGATGTTCCGCCGCGTGAGTACTTGATGATCGCGATCGGACGGTCAGGATTTGCTCGCCGGAGAGTACGGGCGAACGCCAACTCGACACCAAACCGGTCGGAGTAGCGGTTCTCGCCATCGGCGAATGCGAACCCGACTCCATGCCCGGGTTTCAGCGGGGCCCAGATCCCCTCTCCGGTTGCCGGTGTGTTGTCGGCCGCAGCCGGACTGTGGTAGATCCACACTCCGTCCATCGGCGACTGCAGGTCCTCGGGCAGATCTTCGTTTCTGCGGTAGCCATCCATATTCGACTGTCCGCCGAGGTAGTACAGATCGAACTCGGCTGCTCCGCACCACGTGGCCAGGTTCAGCAGGAGCAACCAGGACAGCATTCTCATGACTCATCCCCCCAACGTGTGACGAGGTCGATTCCGAGATCCAGTTGATCGCAGATGCGGCCGACAACGAAGTCGACCAGGTCATGAATCGAAAGCGGATTGTGGTAGAAGCCCGGCATGGCGGGAAGGATCACCGCCCCGGCTGCAGCCAGGGTCCGCATGTTGTCCAGGTGGATCACTCCCAGCGGTGTCTCGCGGGGGACGATGATCAGCTTGCGACGCTCTTTGAGATGCACCCCGGCGGCGCGGTGAATCAGATTGCCCGACAGGCCGTGTGCCAGACTGCCGAGTGTTCCCATTGAGCAGGGACAGATGACCATCCCGGCCGTCGGAGCCGATCCACTGGCGATGGCAGCCTCCCAGTCGTTGTG
>CAZUXX010000627.1:0-2672 GCA_964624215.1 uncultured Planctomycetaceae bacterium | reverse complement strand
GGGGATCCACTCGATCGTCGTTGATCCGAACGACCCTGCCCACGTGACGATCGCTATCTCGTGTGGCGGCGTATGGGAGACGCGCGACGGCGGCGAAAACTGGTCGCTGATCGGCAAAGGTCTGCGTGCGGCGTACATGCCACCGGAAATGGCGCAGAACCAGAACATCCAGGATGTCCATCGGCTGACGGCATCGCGGGCGAATCCGGACGTGATGTGGGCCCAGCATCACAACGGGATTTTCCATTCGACGGACGGCGGGCAGACGTTTCGCGAGATTGAGGAGGCGGGGCCGTCGACATTCGGGTTTGCCGCGTGTGCGCATCCCCTGGATCCGCAGACGGCGTGGTTCGTTCCGGCGATCAAGGATGAAATCCGGATCCCCGCCGAGGGCCGCCTGGTCGTCACGCGTACCCGGGATGGTGGCGAGACGTTCGAATCGCTGACCCGCGGTCTGCCTCAATCGCATTGCTACGACCTCGTGTACCGGCATGCGCTGGACGTCGCCTCGAATGGCGAGTGGCTGGCATTTGGCAGTACGACCGGAGGCCTGTGGATCAGCGAGAATGGCGGGGACGACTGGACCTGCTTCTCGCACACGCTGCCACCGATTTACACGGTTCGCTTTGCCGTGTGAGTTTTCAGGTCGCGCGCCGCGGCGGTGGCGCGGGGACGTACCGCTCGATGCATCCGCAGGTGGTGCGGGGAGAGTGTGCGGCCGGAGGGGACTTCATCCTTGATTCGGTCCCATCGGCGGGGGAGAATGCGTCCAGAGGGTCTGAAGGGGGGATAAGCTCTGCGAATCCGGCGGGGCTCGATGCGGGCCCTTCACTGGAATCTGCATTGAGTGCAGCAGGTTTTTCTGCGGACGTATTGCGGGCACTTGACGTGCTGTAGGCCTGATTCCATGAACTCCCGGCAACACTCCCGCGGGCAGTTTCTTTGCAGACTCGTCTGCGTGCTGGCGGTCAGCCTGTCGCCCGTGGTGCACGGGGAGGATGCGTCGCCGACCTTCTTTCGGGGTTTGAACCTCAACGGCCCGGCAGTGACGATCGACGGGCACCGGTGGGAGGGGAGCGACTCGACGCTGTACCGCTGCGACGACAAGGCATTCGCGAATCAGAACGTTACGCTGCGGCCATCGACCGATGAGCAACGGGCGCGGATGATCCGCAGCAGCCGCTGGGGCGGGAATCGGGTCGAGCTGACGGAGATTCCTCCGGGCACGTACACGGTGTTCCTGTATGTGTGGGAGGATAATCGTCCCGAGACGTTCACCATCTCGCTGAACGGGCAGGTGGTCGCCGCCAATTACAACAGTGGAACGGAAGGGCGGTGGGAGAAGCTGGGGCCGTGGCGGACGACGGTGCGGAAGGAAGGTCGCCTTGTGCTGACAAGCCAGGGGGGTGCCGCGAACTTCTCGGGCATCGAAGTCTGGACGGGGAATTACGACGGTCTGGGTGAGACTGTCGACGAGGAGCAACTGGCATTTTTCGAGAGCCGGATTCGCCCGCTGCTGGTCGAGCGGTGTTACGAGTGCCACAGTGCGGAGTCGGATGCTCCGGGGGGGGGATCTGCTGGTTGACTCGCGGGCGACGCTGCGTCGGGGAGGTGCCTCGGGTCCGGCTGTTGTTCCGGGAGAGCCGAAGAAGAGCCGGCTGATCGAGGCAGTGCGGTATGAGGATCCGCACGTGCAGATGCCTCCCGAGGGGAAGCTGTCGGAGAGGGAGATTGCCGACCTGGAACGGTGGGTGGCGATGGGAGCGCCTGATCCGCGGGTGCGTGTGACGCGGCATTCGGGGAAGCAGATCGACGTCACCCGTGCCCGGCAGTTCTGGTCGCTCAAGCCGATCGAGGACCCGGCTTTGCCGGCGGTCCGTCAATCGGACTGGCCCGTGAACGACGTGGACCGGTTCATTCTGGCGCGGCTCGAGACGGCAGGCCTGTCTCCTGCTCCTGAGGCGGACAAGCGGACCCTGATCCGGCGCATCACGTATGACCTTACGGGGCTGCCTCCGACCGCGGCAGAGGTGCGTTCGTTTCTGGAGGACTCGTCTACCGATGCATTCGAGAAAGTGGTCGATCGGCTGCTCGCCTCTCCGCACTACGGAGAACGCTGGGGCCGGCACTGGCTGGATGTGGTTCGCTACGCCGACACCGCGGGGGACAACTCGGACTATCCGATTCCGCAGATGCACCGGTATCGCGACTGGGTGATTGACGCCTTCAATCGGGACCTGCCGTATGACGAGTTTGTGAGGGACCAACTGGCGGGAGATCTGCGTGGCGGGAACGATGAGCACGAACGACAGCAGCGGCTGATCGCGACGGGCTATCTCGCGAATGCCCGCCGCTTCGGCTCCCGGGTGAGCGACTATCCACAGCATCTGACGATCGAGGACACCATCGACAACCTGGGGCGTGCGTTTCTCGGGCTGACCGTGAGTTGTGCGCGGTGTCACGATCACAAGTTCGATCCGATCACGGCCCGGGACTACTACGCTCTGTACGGAATCTTTCAGAGCACTCGCTACCCGTGGCCGGGGATTGAACTGGACAAGCGACAAAGAGACTTTGTCCCGCTGGTTCCGAAGGACCAGCTGGAGTCGCTGGTGAAACAGGAGGCCCAGCGAAAGAAAGAACAGGCGCGTCTGGACAACGAGGTCAAACGG
>CAZUXX010000626.1:0-2677 GCA_964624215.1 uncultured Planctomycetaceae bacterium | reverse complement strand
CGTGGGGCCGAACACCCGCAGGCCTGCCTTCTGGAAGGCATCTGCGACTCCTTCGACCAGTGGCACCTCGGGACCGACGACTGTCAGATCAATCTTTTCGCGGCTCGCGAACTGGACGAGGGCAGCAGAATCGGTTGCCGCAATCGGGACATTCTCGCCATCGAGTGCCGTTCCCGCATTCCCCGGCGCGCAATAGACGCGCTCGACACGCGGTGATTGTGCGAGCTTCCAGACCAGTGCGTGTTCGCGGCCTCCCTGGCCGATTACCAAGACCTTCATCGAGAATTTCTTATCTGACTTGTATGAGATCACCAGGCCACTCAGCAGGCTCGGAAATTCCGTCCTGCAGTTTGCCGGGAGAGACGCGATCGCCGGATTCGCCGTGACCGGGTCCCGGCCGGCGAGCACCTGCAAACTGGCCTGGCTGGGCAATTCTCGACGCAGTGTACCGGTGAGAGAGTGGTCCCGCGAGTCCCCGAAGGTCACTGCTGGCAGTGACAAAGTCAGGGTGGATTCACGAGCGTTTTGCACTTGTGGCCAATGAGAGCGGTCCGCGGCAGTCACCGATGTGACGCGACACACGCTGGCCACGGCTGCGACAGCAACGGTCTAGTGAAAGCAAAGACGTTACTGACGTACTTCGTAGTGAACCGGGCGTCGGCAAGCGTCCTGCAACAGCAGGCCCACATGCCTGAGACTTCCGGAGAGAGTGCAAATGCGATTCGGCAGTGATATCAGCCGGAATCCTGACCTGCTAAACGGAGAAACTCCTCACGTCAAATGGCAGTCCGGGCGGAGCATCATTCAGACAGATCGATGAGAGTGATGGAATGGACATCGCCACCGGTGATACGAATCCGAACTGGTGCCGTTTCTTCAGCGGGCGATCCCGGGTTGGGCCGTCCCCGGATGGTGTACTCTCCCGGAGGCACTCCCTCGAACGTCACTGTTCCGTCCGCAGAAACATTCGCTGTGCCTCCCCAACTGCCGATCCCCTGGTCGCCAACCGGGGCAATCTCGACGATATAGTTCATCCCGATGGGGGCCCCCAGAGTGTCAGTGACAGTGACCCGGGTCATTCCCGTCGGCTGCAGCGTCAGCATAACCGGCTCGTCGCCGGTCTCAAAAACATGTCGCACCGAATTGTGATACCACTGCTTCTCCTGTGAGGCGAACGTGACCTCGCCACGGGGCAGTTGATCCAACCGGAAGCGGCCCTCATCGTCCGTCGTGAAACGCTCGTCTCGACTGATCGGATAATGGCCCGCACCCGAGACTGTCACGTTCGCGATACGCATCCGGACACCCGTCAGTGGTGCCCCCGTCTCATCGATCACCCGGCCCGAAATCGAGTGCTCCGGAGCAATCGCAACCTCGGTCTCGTGATAGGTCACCGGTGAGAACGAGAAATGGCCGGCTCTGCGTCCGGCGTAACCGGCTGCCCCGACCGTCAGCTGGTAGTTCCCCTCGGGAATTTTCTTCAGCAGGAATCGCCCTTCAGTGTTGGTCCGGGTCTGGCCGACGTCGCGGTCTCCCAGGGTGACCGTTGCGCCTGCGACCGGCTGATGAGTCTCCATGTCGATCACACGACCTCGAAGTGCTCCGCCGTCGTCGGCCCCCAGTCCGTTGGACTCCAGCCGGCGGTCAATCACCTTCAGACGCTCCGGAACCCGAATGGCCGACCAGTCGATGCCGCCGCTCCCGAGATAGACGTCGAGCCGCGGTGCAGGAACCGGAGCTCCGGGTTTCATCCCCTCGACGGCACGAACCTTCGATGACAATTCGGCGAGTTGTTGCCAGCGTTGTGGAACCCATACCGTCAATGTCCATGGGATGTTCTTCCCGGAAAAGTCGGGGTCGTCCCGCAGGACAAAGCTGGACCGCGATTCATTGTGGATCACAACCTCGACCACATCGGACTCGATCGCGGCGGCCAGTTCGAGAGCCGTCTGCAGGGCCTGCTGGTCCCCGTGATATTCGAACGTCCAGAGGCCTCCGCCGAATGGGGGGCCCTCCCACCACCCGACCCGCTGCTTCATGTTTGCGACTTCCAGCGTGCCGGCGGGCCAACCGGGGTCCTTCACCGGTGCGTTGCCCTTGCCGACAAGAATCAGCGCCGGGAGCGCTGTTGCCCAGGTGAGGTGCAGAATCACTCCGAGCGTCAGAAGGCGGGCACTGCTACGGAATCCAGGATTCATCGCCGCTGCTCCTGGTGAAGAAGCTTCAATTGTCGTGTCGCCGCATCGGCCCGGGCGTCGCACAAACCGCAAACAGTTGGCCCGTTGCTACCGGAACGTGCCGACCCCGGAATTTGCGAATCCACACACTCTCCGTCCCGTTGCCGATCCCGAACGTCTCTGCTCACCAGAACAACGTCTCTGGGGCAGTCTTCTTAGGCTGCGATCGGACCAGCGTCACGGTTGGTGACGAATCTGTATTTTCCCGCTGAATGCCTGCACGCGGTCGGAGTGAATGGACCGCAGACCGACGCGTCAGAAGCATCGCCGGTAGAACCACTGCTCCTGCTTCAGAAGACTTCCGGGCCTCTGCCGTTCAGTCTGGCTCGCGATGGAATATCAACGATTGTGGAGAACGACTCAGCTTGCTACCTCGACGTTCCGGCGTGGCCTACACTCGGGGCCTGTGCCACCTGCCTTCACGAATGCTCGAGCGTCAA
>CAZUXX010000625.1:1370-2679 GCA_964624215.1 uncultured Planctomycetaceae bacterium | reverse complement strand
GCCCGCCGCCGACTCGTCGTCTACCCAGGGGTGGAAGTGGTCGGACCCCAGGACCACGTCGAAGCCGGCTCGTTCCGCCGCAACGGCCTGGTCGACGAGGACCTCGGGCTGATAGGACTCGTGGCTGCATAGCCAGGCAAACTTCTTGCTCATTAGGATGGGAATATATCGTATACAAGAGCCAGGTCCGCGTCTCCGCAGATCCTGGTATTCGAGAAACGGATGGGACAGCGCATGAAACGAGTGATCTCGGGGGCACGGGTCTTTCTCGACGGCCGGTTTCGCAGAGCCGACCTCTTGATCGTCGGCGAGAAGATAGCGGGCGTCATGTCAGCCGGGGAGCATCCCTCGGATGCCGAGATTATCGACGCAACTGGCCTGCTCGCCCTCCCCGGCGGGGTCGATGTTCACGTCCACACGCGAGAACCCGGCTATACCCACAAAGAAGATCTGATCACTGCGACCCAGGCCGCTGCGGCGGGCGGTTACACGACGATCTTCGGAATGCCCAACCTCGACCCTCCGACAATGACGGCTGAAGATCTGGACAATGTCCTCGGACTCTATGAGGCCAAGAGCCTCGTGGATTACAACCACAATCCCGCAGCCAAGATCATCGACCAGATTCCGGTCATGGCGAACCGTGGGATCGCTGCGTTCAAGATCTATATGGTCGTGGACACCGGGCGCAGTTATCCGCACCCCTCGGCGATCGGCGTGCACGACCATGGGGACCTCTACCGAGCGATGCGGGAGGTGGCGAAGACCGGTCGGCGGCTCATGGTTCACCCACACGACCAACAGATCATGGATGTGATCGAGAGAGAGTTCTGGGAAGCAGGTGACCGGAGCCCCCAGGCCTATGCGAAGACCCTGGCGGCCGAAGATGGCCTCATCTGGGACGCCGCCACGGCTGTGCTTCTCCGGCTTGCCGAGGCGACCGGTTGCCGTTTGCACATCGTCCATGTGCAAACCGCTCGACAGATTGAGATGATCCGTCAAGCTCGCGGTCGGGGTGTCGACGTGTCCTGTGAGACGAATCACTGGGCGCTGTTTCTCGGTCGCTGGTCCGATGTCGAGGAACAGGGCTCATATGTGTTGTCGTACTGGGTTCCCGAGCATCATCAGAAAGCAGTCTGGGAGGCCATCGTCGAAGGAACGATCGACATGCTCGCTTCAGACCACGCTCCGCATACGCGTGATGAAAAGGAAATCGGCTGGACTGACGCCTGGGCTGCTCACACGGGAACACCAGGTATCCAGCATCAGTTACCGCTGCTTCTCGATGCCTGCAATCAGGGACGCATCC
>CAZUXX010000625.1:0-1360 GCA_964624215.1 uncultured Planctomycetaceae bacterium | reverse complement strand
GAAGTTCAGCCTGGCCGGGAAGGGTTCGCTTGCGCCCGGAGCGGACGCCGACGTGACCCTCGTCGACCTCGATCGGGAATGGACCATCACCCATGACTCGGTTCTCTCCAAGATCGGCTGGACGCCATATCACGGGCGAACGATTCGGGGCGCGGTGGTTCGGACCATGGTCCGAGGGTCAGATGTGTACGTGAACGGCCAGGTGGTCGGTGTTCCCGGACACGGGCGACTCGTCTCTCCGCAGACCTGAACACCCCTCAGTCGGCGCTTGGAGGTATCGCACGACCTCGCTGCCCGGCAGCACTTCGGCATACTTCTGGTCGAGGTCGAAGAGATTCACCGCATGGCTAAGTTGACCTCGATCGAACACGCCGTCCTCGACGACGATGGTGGGGAATCCGTAGGAGAAGGAGTCGAGTGCCGAGGCCCGCACACAACCCGACGTGGTGCACCCCATGATGACCAGCGTGTCCACGCCTTTGTCGACCAGTGACGCTGCCAACGGCGTTCCGAAGAAGGCGCTGGGCTTGGTCTTCCTAATCAGCACGTCGCCATCCCGGGGAGCGATCTCGGCGACGATCTCGTACGCGTCCGCGGGTTGTCTCAACGTGTCCGGATGCTTCTCTCGCCACTGGCCGGCGTGGTCGAGAGTGTGATCCGTCACGCCCGCCGTGTAGTAGATCGGGAAGCCCCTCTGGCGAGCGGCCTCGGCCACCTTCTGGATGATCGGGATCGCATCCCAGGCCCTTTCGCCACAGGAGTTCGGATAAGTGCCGATCGACTCGAGGATCGGTCTCGGCTCACGGTCCGTGAACCCATATGTGACGTCGATGATCAGCAGTGCCGGATTCTTGCGGGGCGTCGCTCGGCGACCATATCCGGCCGCTTCGTAGACCTCGTAATCGTCAGCGGGGATCACATCACGCCAGGACAATCTGAGGACTCCTTTTCGTCGACTCCGACTGGCAGGGTAGAGGATCTGTATATTGTGTACAAGATGGGATCGGGGATGCGCGAACTCATAGCTGGGTCGGGGCGGTTCGTCGACGACGTGATCCCCGACGGCACATTGCATGCTGCATTCGTCAGGTCCACTCTGGCTCACGCCATCCTCGAGGGCTTCGATCTTCCCAGGCCAGGTGGTGACGCCCTTGTCCATACGGCAGGGACGCTGGGTGCGCCCGACATTCCGGTTCAACTGCGTCCCAATGCTCCCGCCGTGGTGATGGATCGGCCAACACTGGTGAAGGATCGTGTGCGCTACATGGGGGAGCCCCTGGCCATGGCACTCGCTCCTTCGCCCGAACGGGCGGCGGATGTCGCGGACGAGGTATGGGCAGACTTGTCACCGCTCCCTGGT
>CAZUXX010000624.1:0-2682 GCA_964624215.1 uncultured Planctomycetaceae bacterium | reverse complement strand
TGCTTGAGGATCTGCAGGTGGTGCGAGACCGTGACAATTCCCGTATCGAGGGCCTCGGCGAGGCTGCTGACAGAAAGTTCACCGCCGCGAAGCGCATCGACAATGCGGAGCCTGAGTGGATCTCCCAGCGCCTTGAGACGTTCGGCACAGTAGTTTGCCTGAAAGATATCTTGCTCCACCGCTCTCCCCGCGCAGACCGGCCAGCCCGTGCCTGATGATACGACGCAATGCCTTCGTGAACAATGCGACACTGAGTACGGTATTGCAACGACGTGGGCTGGGGAGGGGTTGAGCGGCCACTCGTGACGAGATCCGTCAAGTCTGTCTCCGATTCGGGATCTCGCTTTTCTGCCGGGTTGTGCAGGGCCGGGATTTGAACAGAGCACTTCTGAATCCGAACCCGATCAGAAGGGGATGGCCGTCGGCACACAGGGCTAGACTATTGCGGCGGCAGGTCGCCCGGCTCACTCACCCGGGCGAGGATCTCGCGAATACGTGCCCTGTCGGGCTGAGGGACTTGTCGATGCTGCCGGGCTGACTCCCGTTTGCGTGCGACCTCGGGGCAAGCCAGCTCCTGCTTGAAGCGGGGGCAATCTCCCGAGCAGTCTCGCAGCGTTACAGGCAGCGCTTTCATCGGTGATGCAGGCCGGTTGTCGACCCCGGGGTCCTGAATACTCTTCTGGTGTGGTGCTCCCCGCTTCATTTCTGCCAGGTCGAAAAACCTCACGGTCCCGGGGAGATCACTTCGGAGATTCCTTCTTCGCCCTCCGCGGGAGTCGGGAAGCGGCGGTCGACCACGTTGCCGCTCAAGCAGGGGTTCTGTATCGTTCGCAAGCGAAGCGAGTACACCAGTTGAGGGAGCTCAAGACGTGGCGGAACGTGTCGTGATTATCGGATCTGGCCCGGCGGGCTGGGCGGCAGCCATCTATGCGGCGCGGGCGGCGCTCGAGCCGCTGGTGATCGAGGGGGAGGCCACCCAGGAGAACTGGGATCTTGGCCGGCCACCCCTGGGACAGCTGGCGATCACGACTGAGGTCGAGAACTATCCCGGGTTTCCTGCGGGAAATCTGGAGGAGTATCTGAACGACGCGATCGACGAATCGCGCAGGAAGTACATGGCTCCACACAAGAAGGAAGGGGTCAGCGGTCCGGAACTGATGGAGCTGATGCGTCAGCAGGCGCTCAATTTCGGGACCCGCACGATTACCGAGGATGTCGTCAAGGTCGACTTCTCGAGGGAGCCGTTCACGCTGACGACCACGAGCGGTCAGGAGATCACCAGCCTCAGCGTGATCGTGGCGACAGGAGCGCGGGCCAACTATCTCGGGCTCGAATCGGAGAAGAAGTTCAAGAATCGGGGCGTGTCGGCCTGTGCCGTGTGCGATGGAGCACTCCCCCGATTTCGCAACAAGCCTCTCGTCGTCGTTGGTGGTGGCGACAGTGCGATGGAAGAGTCGGACTACCTGTCGAAGTTCGGTTCGCAGGTGTACATCGTGCACCGCCGCTCGCAGTTCCGGGCGAGCCGCATCATGGCGGAGCGGGCTCTGAAGAATCCGAAGATTGTCGTGAAGTGGAATTCGGTGGTCGACGAGATCCTCGGGAACGACGAGGACGGAGTGACTGGTGTCCGCATCCGCAGCACGACCAACGAAGACGAGACCGAGGTGCTGGAGGTGGCCGGTTACTTCGCGGCGATCGGTCACACTCCGAACACGGAGTTCCTCAAGGGCCAACTCGACATGAACGAGAAGGGGTACCTGAAGTGGACAACTCCGTTTCGTACGAACACGAGTGTCGAGGGGGTCTTCGCGGCGGGGGACGTTGCGGATGACTACTACCGGCAGGCGATCACTGCTGCCGGCACGGGCTGCATGGCGGCTCTCGATGCCGAGCGCTGGCTGGCGACGCGCGGGATCTGACAGACGGGATTGAAGCGCGGCCTCGATCGATACGTGATCTCAGAGTCCGGAGCGGACTATGGACATCCGTACGCGCCGGGGATTTCTGAATCTCGCGTCCGCTTTTGAAGGGATGACGCTGCTGCTGGGGCTGGCGATTGGCTGGGCCACCGGCGCACTGACTCCGCAGTCGATGTTGCTGCGCGGTGCGGATCTTTTGTGGGGGCTGGCTGCCGTGGGGCCGATGCTCATCAGCTTTGTCATCGCTGGTGATCTCAGGCAGACCGTTTCAGACCTGCTGGGTCGTTCACTCGCCACGTGCCGCTGGTACGACCTGCTCGCGCTGGCGGTTCTCGCCGGTCTGGGGGAAGAAGTGCTGTTTCGGGGGGCACTGCAGCCGTGGCTGTCGCAGTGGCATCCCTTGGGCGGGGTGATCGTGGTCAACCTTCTCTTCGGGCTCGCTCATGCGCTGTCGATCAAGTGCTTCCTGTTTGCGTTCATCGTGGGGATGTACTTCAGCTGGCTGTACACCGGCATTCCGTCGGTGCATCCCGGATTCGACAACGACAATCTCCTGCGACCGGTCGTCGCGCATGCGGTCTACGACTACATCGCGTTTCTCGTCGTGGTGCGCGATTACCGGCCACTGAATGCCGAGTGAGCCGAACGCGTCGGCGGACTCGCTCCGGGCCGTTACGCCAAGGCAGGTTCGGGAATGACGAGGTGCGGCTTCAATTGAGAGTCGGTGCGACGGGCAATCGCAATGAGCTCTCGCTCGTCGTCG
>CAZUXX010000623.1:0-2682 GCA_964624215.1 uncultured Planctomycetaceae bacterium | reverse complement strand
TCCAGTGGAGACTGGTGTCGAGTGCGTGGGACCCGGTGTTCGGCGATCAGACTGAAGAGGTGCTGCGATCGGACGTATCGAAACGGATGGAGCACTGGTTCCTGATCCCTGATGCGATCTTCGGAGCGATTGCTTATCTAGGGGACGCCATTTTCGGTCTGGCCGGCTCGACCCGCCGCTTGCAGTATCGCCCGTGGCTGGTGATCCTGTTCGGAATCGACGTGATTCCGCTGGGGATCGTCTCTGCGGTGCTGGTTGTCCTGCAGGGGACGGTGGTCAATTCGTGGTGCTTTCTGTGCCTGGTGACCGCAGCGATCTCGCTGGTTCTGGTCTACATGGCGTTCGACGAAGTGTGGTCGTGTGTGAAGTACCTGCACCGTGTCTGGAAGGAAACCCGCAGCAAGCGGCTGTTGTGGGACGTGTTCTGCGGTCGCCGCACGGACGAGGGGGATCGCATCGCGGATGCGTTTCTTGCAGAGCGAGCGGCCCGGATCAACGCCTGAGTGACCGACGAAGAGCGATCAGAGGAGCAGTTGCATGTGGAGCCGGGTGGTCGAAGTGATGCTGGGCTGCTGGCTGCTGATGAGCCCGTTCGTCTTCCGGTACCCGGCGGAGCCGTGGCACCTGTGGGCGAATGACTTCAGTTGTGGCGTGCTGGTCGCGACGTTTGCCCTGTTGTCGTACTGGAGGCCCACGCGACATGCGCATCTGTTGTCGCTCGTCCTCGTGGTGTGGCTGATTGGTTTCGCGTACTGGAATGCCGGGGAGGGATACTGGCAGGCGCAGGAGTCGGCGATTCCGGCCGCTCAGAATTACATTGTGGTTGCGCTGGTGCTGGTGTTGTTTGCAGTGATTCCCAACGATGCCAGCCTGCCGCCGGAATCGCGACGGGCGGCCCGTATCGCTGCCGCGACTGAAATGGCACTGGAACGGTGCGGGGCACCGCAGGATTGAACGGCTTGCACGTCGGGGTCGAGTCGCCAGGGCGCGCTGCTGGCAATGACGCTTGTCGTCGTGCCGTTGCCGCCGGACGATCGGGCGCAGGGACTACGTCGCGATGCGACGGGCTTTCCGCTCGATCTGTTCGTGTCCGCAGGCGCCGGCGGTGGGGAGCATTTTCTGAGGGCTGCAGAGTCCTTCGGGATTGAAGGCGGCCCGTACATCCCGCATGACGTCGACGTCGGTCGGCGTGAACAGATACTGGCGGTGAGCGTCGGTGGCTTCGCCGTTCTCTGGCGGTGCCATGAAGGAGATTTTCTCGACGCCGATACCGTGTTCTCCGGTGACGCTTCCCCCGAGTTCGATACAGCGAGAGAGGATTTCGTCACCGGCGGCGATGACGCGGCGTGTCTGTTCGGGGTCGCGCTCGTCAAACAGCAGGACGGGGTGAATATTGCCGTCGCCGGCGTGGAAGACGTTGACGATTCGCAGACCGTACTTTCTGGAGGTCGCCTGGATGAATTCGAGGATTTCGGGGAGGCGTGTGCGGGGGACGACTCCATCCTGCGTGCAATAGCTGGGGGCGAGGCGGCCGATGGCGCCGAAGGCCTGTTTGCGGCACTTCCAGAGGGAGGCCCGTTCGGCCGGCGAGTTGGCCCGTCTGACTTCGCGGGCCCCTTCGGCATGGCAGAGATCGATGATTTGCCGGGCTTCTTCGTCGACGGCGACTTCGAGCCCGTCGACCTCGATGAGCAGCACTGCTCCGGCATCGAGAGGGAACCCGAAACGGAATGCCTCCTCGAGTGCCTGAATGATTCCGTGGTCCATCATCTCGAGCGCGGCGGGGACGATGCCGGCGGCAATGATGCGGCTGATGGTGCGCGTTGCATCGGCAACGGTTTCGAAGACCCCCAGCATGGTGCGGAAGGCGACCGGATTGCGGGTAAGCCGCACCCAGACGCGGGTGACGACGCCGAAGGTTCCCTCGCTGCCGACGAACAGTCCTGTGAGGTCGAGATCGTCGAGTTCCTCGCAGGGGCCTCCGACCTGGACGACGTCTCCTTCGGGGGTGACGAACTCGATGCCGAGAACGTGGTTGACGGTCACACCGTACTTCGGGGTGTGCGGACCGCCGGAATTGGTGGCGACGTTTCCGCCAATAGTGCAGGCCCCCTGAGACGAGGGGTCGGGAGCGTAGTGGTAGCCTGTTCCTTCCAACTGCCGGGTGAGGTGGACGTTGACGAGACCGGGCTCGACGACGGCGTAGCGTTCGCGGATGTTGATTTCGAGCGTGCGGGTCATTCGCGTCAGGCAGATCATGACACCGCCGCCGACGGGGAGCGTTCCGCCGGCGAGTGAGGTCCCGGCTCCGCGGGGGACGAAGGGGACGCGATGCTCGCGGCAGGCGCGGACGATTTCGACGACATCGTCGCGGGTGTGAGGGAACACGACGAGGTCGGGAGTCCGCTTTTCGATGACGTAGCCATCACATTCGTACACCAGCAGTTCGCTGGGCCGGACGAGCAGCGAGGCCTCTTCGCTGAGCGCGTTCCTGAGTCGATCGACAAGGGCTTCGGGGACCGCCATGGCATCAGAATGAGCAGGAAGATCAGCAGGAAGAGGGGTCTACAGGGAGGGAGTGTACCATGCCAGCGAGGGGAGCTGACAGTGGGGCGGCAGATCCCGGCAGGGAGTGGGAGCGGGCTCTGGGGACGCGGGGCGAGGTGGACACGCTCGGCCGGG
>CAZUXX010000622.1:0-2682 GCA_964624215.1 uncultured Planctomycetaceae bacterium | reverse complement strand
ATTTCAAACACGATCTTCCGCACCAGGCTGAAGCCGTTCGAGTGCAGTCCTGAGCTGTCGACACCGACGAGCACATCGCCCGGCTCGATTCGGGATCCATCGATCAGCAGCGACTTCTCGACGACTCCCACGCAAAAGCCGGCCATGTCGAATTCACCCGGAGCGTAGAGATCCGGCATGATCGCGGTCTCTCCTCCGATGAGAGCGCACCGGGCCTGCTCGCAACCGCGGCTGACACCGCTCACCAGTTGCTCGACGCGATCGGGATCGTCGGTTGGCATTGCCAGGTAGTCGAGAAAGAACAGCGGCTCGGCCCCGACGCACAGGCAGTCGTTCACGCACATCGCCACCAGGTCGATGCCGACGGTGTCATACCGCCCCGCCTTGATCGCGACCTTGAGCTTCGTCCCCACCCCGTCAGTTCCGGAGACGAGTACCGGGTCCTCGTACCGCCGTCCGTCACCAAACAACCGGAACAGTCCGGCAAACCCGCCGTCGAGTGCCATCACCCGGGGCGTCCGTGTGCGTTGCATCAGGGCCGGCAGCCGGGCCATCGACTCGGCATACTTTTCAAGGTCGACACCGGCAGACTGGTAACTGGCAGACATGAGGGCAGGATCAGCAGTAGAAACGGGCTCTGGATTCAGTGCCGCCAGTGTCGTGATGAGCAGGCACTCTGTCGACCCATGTGGCGTTCGCTCGGGGAACGATTCATCAGGGAGGAGCTGTTCGTCTGGACAACCGGTCTCCTCCCGCCAGGTCATCCCCTTGCGGCACACCCGGCGACCCCGGATAGTGCCCGCATGCCTGATCTGTCATCTCCCCCAGAGCCAGCGCAGTTCCCGGATCCGGTGCTCCCCGGCCGCGCCGTCGAACAGGTCCGGCGACGGCGGGTTCGCGACCTGCAGTGGGCCGCCTGGGTCGGTGTTGCCATCCGGCTCCTGGTGATTGCCATCGAGGGGGCTGCCGTCTGGCAGGGGGGATACGAAGCGATCTTTGTCGATGTCATTGCCAGTGCCTTCGATATCGGAGCGAGCCTCGCAATCCTGCTCGCCATCCGGCTGGCGGCACGTCCGCCCGACGACGAGTATCCGTTCGGACACGGCCGCTTCGAGCCCCTCGCGGGCCTGCAACTCGGGGTGCTGCTGTCGATCGCCGGAGCGGTCCTCCTGGGCCGTTACTCACTCGGGCTGGGAGGCACCAGCTTCGAAGGGAACATCTCCCCCTGGATCTGGACTGTCCCACTGCTGGCTGCCATTCTGCTCGAGCTGGCGAGCCGCATCGTCCGCCGCAGTGGACTCCGCAACCGCAGCACGGCTCTTCTCGCCGAGGCCGGACATTACCGCATCGATGCGTGGACGAGTCTGCTGGCTGCCATCGGACTCGGCATTGCAGCGCTCATTCCGGCGTATGGAAAGCTCGTCGACTTCATCGCCGCGATGGTCCTCTCAGCACTGATGATTGTCCTCGGATGGCGAGCGGCCGCCCACAATCTGCATCAACTGCTCGACCGCGTTCCCGACGAACACCACTTCGACCGGGTACGGGCCGCGGCGATGACTGTCGCGGGAGTGCTCGACGTCGAGAAGGTCCGCATTCAGCATGCCGGCCCCGATGCCCATGTCGACATCGATATCGAAGTCGAACCCACGATGACGGTTCACGACGCCCACACGATCACCCAGCACGTACGCACGGCGATCCAGATGGAATGGCCCTTCGTGCGGGACGTGGTGGTCCACGTCGAACCCTATTATGCCGGCGACCACTGACACTCACCGGTCGCACTGCTCGGCGCACAAAAATGGCGTGGGCACCGAAGTGGCCACGCCAGAATGTCCGAGCGCCGGACAGCCTCAGTTTACCGGATCGACGCTTCCCTTCGCCAGCAACTTGGCCCGCCCCTGACTTCCGACCCGATAGCGGGTCTTGCTGGCATCGGCCGTCAGCAAGACTCCCTCGGCCTGGATCGTGAACGCGAAATCCTTGTATGTCTGCACCTTGTGGGAACGGTTGAACACTTTCCCGCGAATGACCTGCTTCGCTTCGCCCGGCGTCTTGTTCGTGTTGAAGAAGGTCTTGGCAATTGCGTTGACGTTCAGGGCACTCTGCATGTTTCCCTGGTCGTTCACATCATCGAGCATGTACGGCTGGTTCCCCACCGTAATGCGCTCGGCCACGGCCGTCCCCACCAGTCCCGCAGCACAGACAACAGCCAACATCGACCACGTCGATTTCAGGATTCGCGGCTTCACGTGCGTCTCTCCGATCGGATGCTTCAGAACCGTCCCGATCTCCGGCACACGACCGGAGCATCAATCGCCCGGTCCGTCCTGGCCCCCATGCGATCGAATCAATTCCCTGATGCTAAACGCAGCTTGGCGCGGTGGTCAAACTGCGACTCAGGGCAAAGTAGGTAAGCCTGCAGATGCCGCTCTTTGGCCGAATTCAACCCACAGACTAGAATCTTAGTGGTTTTTTGAATTTTGGCATGACAATTCGTTCCTGAATTCGGGAGCGGTACGTCTTGTTCTGTGGAAACCCGGTTTGCAAAATGTTCCGTCCTCGTCGCCGTCCGCGGTGAACGAGGCCGGCAGCGCTCCCGTCGTTCTCACAAAACATGGTCATGCCACGACCACTCTCCCCCTGATCCCACTGATGAATCCGAAGTTGAATGCCGAG
>CAZUXX010000621.1:0-2684 GCA_964624215.1 uncultured Planctomycetaceae bacterium | reverse complement strand
ATTGCTCAACAATCTCACCATCTCCTACATGCTGCCTCCGGGTGTCGATGATTCGTTCTTCGAGTCACCTGTCGGCACCGGCCCGTTCAGGCTGGTGTCCTGGGATCGGGCACAAGGCGTCGAAACTGAAATGTTTGAGGACTTTTGGGGTGAGTCCCCTGCATTCGCCCAACTCGACTTCCGCTTTCTGCCGGAGACGAGCTCGAGGGTCGCTGCATTGCAGGCCGGGGAGGTCGACATCGTCGATGGGCTTCCGCCGGACATAATCTCCGTTCTGGGGCGCGACCCGAACATCCAGATCAAGCGGAAAGTGCTGAACGAGACGCAGATGGTCCAGCTGAACTGCGGGGCCGACAATCTGAAGGATCAGCGGGTGCGCCAGGCTCTCAACT
Organism: uncultured Planctomycetaceae bacterium; assembly: GCA_964624215.1. Taxonomy (GTDB): domain Bacteria; phylum Planctomycetota; class Planctomycetia; order Planctomycetales; family Planctomycetaceae; genus CAZUXX01. The sequence continues at coordinate 2,292 of CAZUXX010000621.1, read as the reverse complement.
ACGCGGTCGACCGCGAGAAGATCATCAACTCCCTGCTCGAGGGTTACAACCTGCCGGCGACGGCGCCGATGCCCCCCAATGTGCTGGCGTACCACGATGAGCTAACGCCATACACCTACGACCTGGACCGGGCCAGGAAGTTGCTGGCGGAGGCAGGTATCACGTCGGGATTCTCGATGCGCCTCGAGACTTTCCGTGGCTTTTTCCCGAAGGCGGTGGAGGTCATGCAGGCAATCGGCGATCAGTGGTCCGAACTTGGCATCCAGGTCTCGATCGACGCTCCCGAGCAGTCCCGGCTCCGGGAGAGGAGGGCAAACGGCGACTACGAAGGGATTTACACGGGCTGGGGAGTCCTTACGGCCGACCCTGATTTCGCCCTTGGCCGCAACTTCCTCGAAGGGAACCTGTTCCGATACGAAAACCAGCGCGTTCACACCCTGCTTCGGGACGGCTCGACCTCCGGGGACGATGCGGAGCGTGCAGCTCTCTATCGCGAGGCCCAGGAGATCCTGTGGGACGAGTCGCCCTGGGTCTACCTGTGGTTCACCGAGGACGGAGTGGCCGTTCGCTCCCGGATTGCTGACTTTGAGCCACGAGCCGACAAGGTGCTTGAGGTCCGGAATGTGAAGATCGTGGAGGCCTGAGCTCGGCTGTGACCAACGGCCAGCAGAGATCCACATTGTCCCTGCTGAGATTCGTCTGGAGGAGGGTGCTCAGATCGGCCCTCGTGTTGATCGGGGCATCGATCGGTGTCTTCGTACTGCTGCGGGTCGTACCAGGCGATCCTGCGCGGCTGATCCTCACGGACCTCGCTTCGGAGGCCGAGATTGAAGCTCTCCGCCAGACATTGGGACTGGATCGCCCGTTACCGGTCCAGTACTGGATCTTTCTGACGGATGCCATCCAGGGCGACTTCGGGACGTCCTACATATATCGCACCTCGGCGATCCACGTAGTGCTGGAGCGTCTCCCGGGTACGATCAAGTTGGCCGTCGCCGCCATCGGGTTGGCGTTCACTGTGGCCATCCCCCTCGGCGTCTGGGTCGCCCATCGCCGGGGAAGCAAGGTCGATCACATTGGAAGCTTCGCCGCGCTTCTCGGACAGTCCACACCGAATTTCTGGACCGGGGCGATGTTGGTCCTGGTCTTCTCCCTCCACTTTCAGTGGTTCCCAACTTCGGGAGCAGACAGCTTGCGAAGTTACGTATTGCCGACGATCAGCCTCGGGCTGGTGCAGATCGCGGTGCTGTATCGCGTGATGCGTTCGTCGACATTGGACGTCCTCTCCGAGGAATATGTTTGGACGGCGAGGGCAAAGGGCCTGGGAAACGCACGGCTGCTCGTGCATCACGTGGGGAGGAACGCGATCGCCCCGGTCCTCACCATCGCCGGCCTCCAGTTTGGCCATCTGCTGGGAGGCGCGGTGATCATTGAGTCGCTGTTCGCCTGGCCGGGCATCGGGAAGCTGGCAGTCGACGCAATCATCTTCCGCGACTATCCGGTGGTGCAAGCCGTTCTTCTGGTATCGGCTCTTCTCTTCATTGCCATCAACCTCCTAGTCGACCTCGCGTACGGGTTCATAGACCCGAGGATCCGGCATGCGTGAACTTACGGTTGAGACGTTGCCGCTCGGGGAGGAAGGCCTCGGTGCTCGCCGCCCGCTCTTGCGCCGAGCGATCGACGGCGCCCGTAAGCGGCCGCTGCTGGTGCTTGGAGGCACCTGCGTGCTCCTATTCGGTGTGGTCGCAGCCCTGGCGGACTTCTTGAGTCCGTTCGACCCCAAAGACATCGAGATAACGGCCCGCCTTCTCCCGCCAGGCTCTACCACCGACGCCGGCTTCCATGTGCTCGGCACGGATCAGTTGGGGCGTGACATCTTGAGTCAGGTGATCCACGGAAGCAGGACTTCGCTTTCCATCGCGTGGATCACGTTCCTGCTCTCTTCGGCGGTCGGTTGCTCCATAGGGCTGGTGGCCGGGTACTTCCGCGGGTGGCTCGACGAGGTGTTGATGGCGATCGTCGAGATCCAGCTTGCCTTCCCTGTCGTCCTGCTTGCCATCGTCGCGGTCGCTGTGCTCGGCGGGGGACTTCCAGCGTTGGTCGGGGCACTTGTGCTGAGCAACTGGGTGATCTATGCACGCATGATGCGCGGCCAGGTGCTCAGCATCAGAGAGCGGGAGTACGTCCAAGGGGCGGAGGCAGCCGGGGCGTCGCTGGGCAGGATCCTCTTCCGCCACATTCTGCCGGTAGCACTCCCGCCTGTAGCGGTGGTCGGCACGGTGCAGGTGGGCC
>CAZUXX010000620.1:0-2698 GCA_964624215.1 uncultured Planctomycetaceae bacterium | reverse complement strand
CCCTGCCACTCCACCCGGGTCGCGGCCGACGCGATTGTGATCCCGCGCTCACGCTCGAGATCCATGAAGTCCATCGTCGCCCCGTCGCCGTCACCCTTGACCTCACCCACCTTGTGAATGCGACCAGAGTAGTACAGGATCCGCTCCGTCAGCGTCGTCTTGCCGGAGTCGATGTGAGCGGAGATACCGATATTGCGGGTTTTCTGAAGAGCGGTCGTCATCGATCTGGTGAGGTTGGGTCTGCCGGGACAACGTCGATCGCGTCAGTTGTCCCGAAGATCAGGAAAGGCCGTGGCGACCGGCCACGTCCGGCGGGAGGTACTCCATCAGCCCGACGCGTTCCCTGGACGTCGAGCGTGAAACTTCTATGACAAACTCCGCAAATCCTGCCGGGACCTGGACTGTTACCGGAAAGACCGGTTCCAAAGAGGTTCGCCCGGAAAGCAGCGGGCAGCAGATCAGCGCAATCAGTCATGATCCGATCGACTCAGACGCGTCCGAGTGCGATCGCTACCGAACAAATTTGTTGCGAGGGTAGAGAATCATGACTGTAATCGGGGGTGAACGTCGCTATTCATGGCCCTCCATCTCCAAACCCGGAGAGGAACGCGCCACAACAGGTTCTCCGCGGTCCAACTACAACAGTTGCGCCGCCACTTCTTCTTTCATCGGGCCCGGCCGGATGACCAAGACGCAAATCACCGCGCCAACTCGTCCCCAGCAGCCGGTTCCCGTAAGCCGGTGTCCTGCGCCAGTCAGCAGCAGTATCCCGTTTATCTCAGCCAGAGTTGTCAGTCAGCCTGGGAGCTTTCGAGCCGGGAAACTCACGCAGGACGAGCAGACCTTGGCGGGAAGCCGCACGGGCTCCGTGAAGCGACAGGGTCGCTACACGACTTCGACGAGATAGTATCTGCCGATTTGATCGCTGGGAAGAGGACTTTCGACGATTTTTCTACAATTTGCAACCGCACCGATCGTTCCGGGGACGAAACCATGGCACCCTCTCGCGTCGTCGCAACCATCCTTGTCGCCGCTCTCGCATCCGTTCCCGCGACCCCGGCACTCGCTCAGAACGCCCCCACCAGCGCAAGACCCGCCGATCCTCACGCGGCAATGCTTGACCGATTCCAGCGCGATGTCTCGCAGTTGACCGAACTGATCCAGAGCAACCCCGACTCCGTCTCCCTCTACTCCCGCCGCGGCGACGCACACTTCTTTCTCGCCGACTTCCCCAAGGCCCTGGCCGACTACGAGAAGATGGCCGAGCTTCAGCCCCGGCTCGGACCGCGTCACTGGCGGCGAGGACTCGCGTGGTATTACGTCGGTGAATGGGACAAATCCGCACGGCAGTTCGAACAGTACTTCGATACCGACAAGGTCGACCGGGAGAATGGCATCTGGCGGTTCTACGCCCAGACACGCAAACTTGGCATCAGCCAGGCCCGCGAGAACCTGCTCCCTTACGAACGCCCCGATCGCGAGCCTCTGGAGGACGTCTACCGACTCTGCCAGGGCACAATGACCCCCGACGAACTGCTCGAAAAAATTGAACGCGCCGACCTGACCCCCGGTGAGCGGGCCAAACGGGAGTTTTACGCCGAGCTCTATGTCGGTCTCGACTACGCCCTGAAAGACGAACCCGCAAAGGCCCTCCCGCACCTCGAACGGGCACTCGCCAGCCAGTGGGCACCACAGGCCGGCTACGGACCGCATTACATGTGGCAAATCGCCAGACTGGAGCGTGACCGCGCCCGTGCTCGCCTCGAATTCGCTTCGCAGGATCGTTAGCACGCCGGGCAGCCCGGTCCGGCCACTCACCTGCTCCCGCGATCGTGCGTCTCCTGTCCGCACAATCCCGAATCCTCACATTTGTTCTTCCGTCCGTTCCAACGTCTGGGCGGCGGCGCATCCTGGGATAGACTCGCGCTCCGAGGCGTCCGCGCGAGTCTCCCATGCCACAGCTTTTCTCGCGATCCGCCGACACATCCTTCCGCACGTTGCTGCTGACAGTCATCGTGCTCCCGGTGATGGTCTGTGCATCGGCTCTGGTCGTGGTCCGCTCCCCCGCTGTCACCGGGCAGGAGATCACCATCGGGCAGCCGATCCCCTTCAGCCATCAACACCACGTCTCCGACGCCGGGATTGACTGCCGCTACTGCCATCAGACAGTCGAGTCGGGAGCCTATGCCGGCGTCCCCACCACGCAGGTGTGCATGAATTGCCACCGCGAACTGTGGAAGAACGCCGACATGCTCGCGCCGGTCCATCACAGCTGGGATACTGGTGAATCACTCTCCTGGAACCGCGTCCACGATCTGCCGGACCATGTCTTCTTTGACCACAGCATCCATGTCCGGAAAGGAATCGGGTGCTACGAATGCCACGGAGACGTCAGCGAGATGCCGCTCACGTGGCAGGCCCGCCCGTTGACGATGCAGTGGTGCCTGGATTGTCACCGCGACCCGCAGCAATTCGTGCGACCTCGCTCGCTCGTGTTCATCACCGAGCCTCTCGAAGAACTGACCGATCACCCGGACTTTGTCGCAGCTGTGCAGGAGGCAGGGATAAGCGACTCCGGCAACGACAACAGACTGATCGCGCAACTCCGCGATCACCTGGCGGAAGACTACCACCTGCACCGGCGGATCGACTGCTACACCTGCCACCGGTAGCGGTGCAGGCGATCCGACGGGGCCCA
>CAZUXX010000619.1:0-2700 GCA_964624215.1 uncultured Planctomycetaceae bacterium | reverse complement strand
CTCTGCCTGGTCGCTGTCGTCCTGTTGCCGCTCGGCATGTCCTGTGCCGAGGAAGCTGCAGCTCAGCCAGCACCGGACGAAGAGTGTCTGGTACTGAGAAATTGCCAGATTCGCGTCGTTGACCGTGCCCAGATTGCTGCCGCCCGGGATGGAGTCATCCGGTCGATTGAGGTGCGGGTGGGTCAGGTCGTCTCCGCTGATGAGATCCTCGTTCAGCTGGACGACGAACTCGTCCGCAAGAAGCTGGAATTCCAGCGTGCCAAGGCGGCGAACGACGTCAATGTCCGCTACAGCCGCGTTGCTGCCGCGACGGCCAGGGCCGAGTACGACTCGGCTCTCGAATTGAGCCAGCAGGATGCGATGCCGGTCCAGCAGTTGCGTCGCACCAAGCTGGAATACGAACGGTCCCTGCTCGCGATTGAGCAGTCGGAAGTCGAATTGCAGCTGGCAGGTCTGGAAGCCGACCAGCTCGAAGTCGAACTGGACAAGATGAAGATTCGCTCTCCGTTTCAGGGCGTCGTCAACGACGTCAAGAAGCGGCGGGGTGAAGCGGTTCAGATGGGTGAGCCGGTCCTCGAAATTGTGAATACCGACCGGGTGCAGATCACCGGCTTCGGTAAGGTCGAGGACGTCTGGAACATCAAGCCAGGTGTCCCGGTGCGGGCACAGCTCAATGCGCCTCATCTGGAAAAGTTCGGAGTTCTCGATGAGACCTTTGAAGGCGAGCTGATTTCGGTCGATGTCAATGTCGAACCGTCGACGCAAGAGGTCCGCGTCATTGCAGAGGTTATCAACAGGAACGGCATTCTGCGGGAGGGGATGCAGGCCGACCTGTCGATTTACCACGGTCGCGACGCACTGGCAGCCGGTATTCCGACCGCCAAACTGAAGCCCGAGACGAAAACTCCCCAGTTCAACCGCGCACTGCGGTAGCCAGACGATTGCCGTCGGTTTCGTGGAGCTTGGTGCGTCCTGCGCCAGTTCGCGACGCCCCTGTGTGCGTTGTGGCGATTGCCGCTCAGCAATCGCAGCTCAATAGAAAAGAGGCGGCCCCCGAAAGTGCCGCCTCATCGCGCTGAATGGTGGTATCCCGCCGCTTGTGCAGCGAGACCCGGGTGCACGTCAGGCCGTCTGCCCAACGTGCAACCCTTCGGCAATCTCTTCGACGCACTTCGCGCAGAAGGCGTCCAGATCGTCGGGATTGCGGCTGGTGACCAGTCCGTTGTCGACAACGCACTCCTCGTCGACCCATTTGGCTCCGGCGTTGATCAGGTCTGTCTTCAGACTCGGCCACGATGTGACGGTCCGGTGCCGCACGACATCTGCCTCGACGAGCAGCCAGGGCCCGTGACAGATCGCGGCGACGGGTTTATGGTCTTCAAAAAAGCTGCGAACAAAGCGGACGGCGTCTTCATCCATCCGCAGGGTATCGGGGTTGGCCAGTCCCCCGGGAAGGATGAGACCGTCGTAGATGTCGGAACTGACTTCCGCCACTGTCCTGTCGACCGTGAATTCGTCTCCCGGCTCGTTGTGATGCACTGCCCGGATCTTGCCGGGTTTGAGCGAGATGAGTTCGGGAGTTCCGCCGGCCTGTGTGACAGCGTCCCACGGGCGGGTCAGCTCTGACTGCTCGACGCCATCCGTCGCCAGAAAGGCAACTCGCTTTCCCTTCAGGTTGTCTCCCACGGCTGATTCCTCCTTCAACTGGTCTGTTGTTTCGAGCGCATTTTCCTTGCAGAAGTGAGCAGGTTGCGTGCCACCTCGCGCTCATTGCCGTCGCCGGGAAGCCACTTGCCGATTCAGGAAATTCTCCTGTGCTTTCGACGCAAGTCGTGATCTGCCAACGGACTGCAAACACAAACCGGCTCAGATTTGAGTCGCTACGCGGTTGCCCTGTCGCCTCCTGCGCGCTGGATGAGCCACCGGACTGTTCAGCGAGGGATCACCCCCCGGCGACTCACTCGTCGGCATGTTGGCCGGTGTGCTCCGGCCGCGACAGGAATCCCCAGTCGAGTGGCTGGTCCTGGCGGTATTGCTTGCCAAGAGTGAGCGCCGTGAATGCCTTCGCCATTTCGTAGCCGAGGTAGAACGCATGCGGAGCATCGATGCCGGGGCTCGCGCTCAGGAGTTGTCGAAACAGTTCGAAAGGGTCGTCTCCGCTCCAGTAGCCCTCCCGATTCATCAGGTGCAGTTGATCACCGCTGACAAAGATCCGCACGTTCGGATCAGTCAGGCGGGAGGCAATGTCGTGCAGTTCGTCGGGGGAGAGCCGGGTGACCTTCCGGTCCCGCAGCAGCAACGACGGGACCTCCAGATGTTTGACGAGAACGCCGTTGTCGGCCGCATGCTTCGTCAGCCGTCGTGCGAGGTCGAATTCGCGGACGGCACTTTGGCACCAGGGGGCCACCTCGGTCGTCAGGACACTTTGAATTCGCAGGTCCTGGCAGCAGGCCGCGAGCAGGAAGTTCATCCCGTGACTGTCGATCTCCGACATCTCCGTGACATTGCCGATGCCCATCATCATGGGGGTGTCGGGATGCGCACGGCGAACCTCGATGTATCGTGCGAGGGAACGTGTGAACGCAAAGCCAACCGGTTCCAGAATCGGGTCGAGCCGGTATCGGCCGCCAGCCTCCGCGACGTAATCGGCGGTGGAGTTCATAGTGGCGAGGTCACTCGGATCGTCGGGAATGACAACCA
>CAZUXX010000618.1:0-2701 GCA_964624215.1 uncultured Planctomycetaceae bacterium | reverse complement strand
GCGAGCGCACCTTCGCCCAACCGGCTCAGCCTCCGCCAAACGCAGTCGAAACCTCCCGCATCATGGTCCGTCTGGCCTCGCGGCATCTCCTGCAGGCAAAGATCGTGGCAGCCGATCCCCGCAGCGATCTTGCCGTCATTCGGATCAACCTCGACGAGGCTGCCGTCCCGCGGGAGGCAGCGGCCCCCATCGAACTTGGGGACGCCTCACAGATCCGCAAAGGGCAGATCGTCGTCACTCTCGGGAACCCCTACGCCGCTGCCCGCGATGGATCACCCGCCGCGTCCATTGGCATCGTCAGCAACATCCATCGCAAACCCGCCCCCCCCGATGGCATTCGCGTCTCGGCCAACGAACCACAGATCACGCTGCATCACTACGGAACCCTCCTGCAACTCGACACCCGACTCGATCTCGGTACCAGCGGCGGAGCCGCCATCGACCTCGACGGACGGATGATCGGACTGACCGCCTCACTTGCAGCGCTTGAGGGCTACGAACAGTCCGCCGGCTACGCCATCGCCCTCGATGAAGGCACCCGTCGGATGATCGAGTCCCTCAGGGCAGGGCACGAAGTCAACTTCGGATTCCTTGGCGTCCAGCCCCGGACAGCGAACCAGCAGTTGCTCGCCGGACTCCGAGACCTGACCGATCAGGCAACGGCTGCCCGCGTCCTCACCACCGCCGTCAACTCCCCCGCCCAGCGCGGCGGGATTCGCGAAGGGGACATCATCCTCGCCGTCAACGGAGTACCCGTCTATTCTGACTTTGATCTCGTCCGCGAGGTCAGTCTCCTCGGAGCCGGCTCCGAAGCCACGTTCGACCTCATCCGCCCGGGACTGCAGCGACGCATCACCCTCACCTGTCAGCTCGGGAAATGGCCCGTCCACGACGAATCCCGAATCATCGCCACCCGGCCGCGATACCCCGCGTGGCGCGGCCTGCACATCGACTACGCCACGGCTCGCGAACGTTACCTCGGTTCCAACGTCCTCAGTGCCTTTCCCAGAGGAGTCGTCGTCACCGCTGTCGACGAGAACAGCCCGGCCGAGCGACTCGGATTCGGTGAAGCCACCTTCATCATCCGCGTCAACAATCGGGAGATCGACACCCCCGAACAGTTCATCACCGCCGTGCAGGCTCTCGAAGGAGACGTCCGACTGACGCTCCTCGACGGACGGACCGTGACACTACCGGCTCAATAGCTCAGGCGCCTTCAATCGCCCCGCGGCCCGGCGACCACTCATTCATCGTCCAGATCGTATTCCTGCTCGATCTCGACCGACGCCGCAGGAACGATCGCCGCACGCAACGACCTGAGCGATACATGAACCCACAGCGCCGTACACGGAATCGCGGCGACGGCAACCGCCATCATGATCCCCTCGGCGAGGTTCAGCGTCCCCAGCTTCGACACCGCCAGCGCACCACAACACGCCACCAGCGTGCCCGCCGCGGCAGTGTAATACTGTCGCCTCTGTGACTTCAGCACATATCGGCTCCGCTGCGAACGCGCCACACGATTCGCTACCTCCAGCATGTGCGGAAACTGCTCCCGCAGTGAGCGTCCCGGCGCCTCAATCGATCGATGCCGACGCGGCTTGCTCTCGGCAGCCTCGGCCTCGGCCAGGTCCACCACCGCCTCGGAAGCCTTCTCCTCGCTGCGATAACTCCGCCACGCGGTGCCCGCTGCGAGCACCGCACCGCAAAGCGCCAGCAGAATCCCCATCCGCAGCGCCAGCCCCTTCAGAACTCCAGGACCATCCAGCGTCACGGCCTCGCTCGGAGCCTGTACTTTTCGCGCGGCGACTGCTGACGGTCCACTCCCCGGCAGCACGGACGACGCAACACCTGCATCCTCACGTTTCGTCTCCAGCTGCAGTGTCTTCGCACGGACCGGAACCGCCGACCCGCTCACCTCAGCGAGATCTTCACTCAACGCCGAGTCGTCCAACTCGCGCAGCACTTTCGATTCCGCAGACTCCGGCACACCGGTGGCCGACCCGACTTCTGCAACCGGCCGGGGCAGGGGATCGACTGGTCCGAATACCAGAGTGCTCGACTCGTCAGTCAACCCGGCCGAGTCCATCGCAACCACCGGCAGCCTCCGCACACTGGTTGGCCGAGCTGATTCCCGTGGCCCTGTAGAAACCGGCAAGGCATCCCCATCAGGATCAATGACAACCGCAAGCAGCGGGACGTCCACCCCCTCGACCGCCGGCTTCACAACGAACTCCGGCACAACCACCCGCGGAGCTTCAGGAACATCCGTGATCTGCAACACAATCGAGTACACCGCATCGACACCGGCCATGCGACGACTCACATCCTTCTCCAGTCCCGATTGCTGCAGATCCTCGACGAACTGCTCCAGAGCCGAACCCGTTTCGATCGCCCCCTGCCGCAAGACGCTCAGTCTGACGCAAGGCGATGTCTCGTAGTCCAGACGGGCGGCCGATCGAAGCGTCAGCTTCCCGGTCCGCGAGTGGATCCTCACCCCACGTGGAGCATCCCCCACGATCGACCAGCGCCCGCCGTCCGGGGCACCTGTCAGCGCCCGCAGGTCAAAGCTCTTCGCTCCCCGCGAATGTTCCGGGACTTCCAGAACGACTTCGGCAATCGCCGGCAATCCTTCCAGTGGAGCTGCAGACGTCAGCTGCGCGGGCGCCAGCACAAGGGCAGCACCGCATACCAGGAGAAC
>CAZUXX010000617.1:0-2702 GCA_964624215.1 uncultured Planctomycetaceae bacterium | reverse complement strand
GCTGAGGGCTGTTGATCGCCCCGACGTCGGTGTTCTTGTCGAGCGGGTCGCCCACCCTGAGGGTCGACAAACGCGCCTTCAGCTTGTCGACGAACAGGTCGTGGATGTTCTCCTGGACGAAGAGGCGGGAGCCAGCACAGCACACGTGACCCTGGTTGAAGAAGATCCCGTTCACGACACCTTCGATGGCCTGGTCGATCGGGGCGTCGTCGAAGATCACGTGGGCCGCCTTGCCCCCGAGTTCCAGGGACAGCCGGGTGTCGCTCCCGGCCAGCTGAGAGCGGATCGCCTTGCCGACCGCGGTGGACCCGGTGAATGCGACCTTGTCCACATCCGGATGCCCGGTGAGGAGAGCGCCGGTCTCCCCTGCGCCGGTGACCAGGTTGAACACTCCCGGAGGAAGGCCGGCTTCGATCGTGATCTCGGCGAAGGCGAGGGCGGTGAGCGGGGTGGTCTCGGCCGGCTTCAGGACGACCGTGTTGCCGGTGGCGAGCGCAGGAGCGACCTTCCACGCCAGCATCAGCAGAGGGAAGTTCCAGGGGATGACCTGGCCCGCCACACCGAGCGGCTCGGGACGCAGCCCCGGAAACGCGAACTCCAGCTTGTCGGCCCAACCGGCGTAGTAGAAGAAGTTCGCTGCCACCTGGGGGAGATCGAAGTCGCGTGACTCCTTGATGGGCTTTCCACCGTCGACGGTCTCCAAGACCGCCAGTTCGCGGGCCCGCTCCTGGATCATGCGAGCGATCCGGAAGATGTACTTCGCTCGTTCGACACCCGGCATCTGCGACCACCCGTCTTCGAAGGCCGCACGGGCGGCGGAGACGGCGGCGTCGACGTCGTCGGGGCCGGCGACCGCGACCTCGGAGAGCTTCTCCTCGGTGGCCGGATCGATGGTCGGGAAGTACTCGCCGCTCTTGGGATCGCGGAACTCGCCGTCGATGAACAGCCCGTAGCGCTCCTCGACCGTCACGATATCCGTCGACTCCCGCGACGGCGCGTAGGACCAATCCAGTCGCGGCTTCAGGGCAGACGACTCCCGACTCTCGACTTCCGCCTCGTGACCCAATTCTGTCTCCATCGATCAGTCCTTGGTGAAGTAGTCGCCGCTCTGGTACCGACCGGTCTCGAGCCAGCGGATCTGCATCAGCACATCGTTGAGCAGTGAGGAAGCTCCGATCCGGAACCACTCCGGGTCCATCCATTCCCCGCCCAGCGTCTCGTTGAGCACCACGAGATATCGGATCGCGTCCTTGGCGGTGCGGATCCCCCCGGCCGGCTTGATCCCCACCTTGACGCCGGTGGCCGCTCGGAAGTCGCGAATCGCCTCCAGCATCACCAGGAACACCGGCAACGTGGCGGCCGGGGACACTTTGCCGGTCGACGTCTTTATGAAGTCGGCACCGGCAGCCATCGCCAAGACCGACGCCCGGCGGACGTTGTCGAGGGTCTGCAATTCCCCGGTCTCGAGGATGACTTTGAGATGGGCATCACCGCACGCCTGCTTGACGCGAACGATGTCGTCGAACACCCGGAAGTAGTCACCCGACAGAAAGGCGCCGCGATCGATGACCATGTCGACCTCGTCGGCGCCGGCTGCGACGACCGCCGATACCTCGGCGATCTTCTGGTCGATGTCTACCTGGCCCGACGGGAAGTACGTGGCGACCGAAGCGACCTTGACCGACGTCCCTTCGACGGCCTGCCGGGCATAGGGAACCATGGCCGGGTAGACGCACACCGCTGCCACCGACGGGATCGAGTCGTCGGTCGGGTCGGGGCGGACGGCCTTGGCGCTCATCTGGACCACCTTGCCGGGCGTGTCCATCCCTTCGAGCGTCGTCAAGTCCATGAGGCGGACTGCCAGCCGGAGTGCTTCCGCCTTCGATTCCCGCTTGATCGACCGCGTCGCCAGCGAAGCGGCACGCTCGACGGCCCCGACCTCGTCGACGCTCGGAACGGAGCGGACGAAGGAAGCGAGGCTGGCGTTGGTGATCCGATCGGGGAGGATCGACTGTCGAGCGCTGGGCGCGAGGGTCACGGAATCGATGGTACTGGACTAATGGTGAACATCACCTCGACGGGGGCCGGTACCCTTCGGGAGCGATGCCACAACCACGTCACGTCTTGGTCGCCGTTGCCTGGCCCTACGCACAGGGTCCTCTGCATCTCGGCCACATCGCCGGCGCCTACCTCCCGCCCGACATCTTCGCCCGCTACCACCGGCTGGCCGGCAACCGGGTCCTCATGGTGTCGGGATCGGACGTCCATGGCACACCGATCACCGTCAAAGCCGACCAGGAGGGTGTCTCTCCTCAGGAGATAGTCGACCGCTATCACCCCGAGTTCCTCCGGTACTGGGAGACGCTCGGGATCTCGTTCGATCTGTTCACGACCACCGGGACCGACAACCACATCCGGGTCGCCCGCGAGTTCTTCCTCCGCCTGCTCGAGAACGGGCACCTGTACACGAAGGTGACCGAACAGTTCTACGACGCAGAGCGAGGCCAGTTCCTGCCCGACCGCTACATCGAGGGCACCTGCCCCCATTGCGGTTACCCCCAGGCGCGCGGGGACCAGTGCGACAACTGCGGCCGCACCCTCGACCCGACGGACCTGATCGATCCCCGCTCGAAGCTCACCGGCAGCACCCCGGTCCTCCGGGAGACCGAGCACTATTACTGGCGGCTGTCGGCGTTCGGTGA
>CAZUXX010000616.1:0-2708 GCA_964624215.1 uncultured Planctomycetaceae bacterium | reverse complement strand
CGCCGACCTGACTCCGAACGGCAAAACGCTCGTCCCGGACATCGCCGAGCTGCCGCAACAGGTTCGTCCGTTCGGCCCGCAATTCACCGATGCGGAGCTGCACCTCCTCCAGGCGGAGCCTGCGGGCGAGCAGATGATTGCGTTGTTTCTCCAGCGCGGATCGTTCGGCAGCCTGGTGTTGGGCCTGCTGATGCTTCTCAATCGTCGCCCGGAACGCCAGCTCCTGCTGGGCCAGCTGGGTGATCTGCTGACTGAGGTCGGCATCCAAGGCCGCCAGGCGATCGACCGCATGCAGGAGGAGCCGATCGACATCGCCGCCGCACGCCTGCCACTGACGGGTCACCTCCTGGAGTAAGTCGCCATTCGGACCGCGACTCGTTTCCGCATCGAAGAGCGCCCCGGTTCGTCCCAGCAGACCTCCCTGCAGCTGCCGCAGAGACTGCGCCACCTGCGAGATTGAATCCTTCGCTCGTTGCAGGGAACGTGATTCCCGATCCCGCAGCCCTTTCAGGCGATGAGCTTCATTGACCTCCGCCGTGACGCCGCCGGCCGGGCCAGCGAACCCCTTCAGCTTCTGTTCGACGTTGGGAAGCCCGGCCAACTCCTCCTGAATCGCCCCCACTTCCTGTTCCAGGGGAATGATCTGATGGGCGTTGGCCACCAGCATCGAAACAATCTGCTTTTCGCGTGAGGCGATCTGCTGAATCGCCTCCGAGGCGAAACTGTCGATCAGGTCGAGCTGAAACAGCGGACGATCCGCGATCGATTCCACCGCGTTCTGGCCGTAGACATCCGTTCGGAACAGACCGGATTTCAGGTTCACCGCGGCCGCGATCCCATCGGCATCCAGCACAATCGGATCATCACCAAACGACCGGGTCACCTTGTAGGTGGTGCCATCTTTCGCCCGGATTCCGACCTCAATCCGCCCCCCGTTCAGGTTCCGCTTGATCAGGGTCTCGACCCGTTTGCGCTCCTGCGGCGCATGGTCCGAGCTGGGGAGCGTGTCGAGGGCGTAGGCCAGGCACTCGACCACGGTTGTCTTGCCCGTTCCCCGGGCCCCAATGATCGTGTTCAGCCCGGCGTTGAACGTGACGTGCAGGCCATCGAGGAACCCGCCAATGACGGAGAGGTACTCGATGCGCTGGGATACCAGATTCCCACTCACAAGATGCTCCAGAAATCGTCTCTGAAGCGAACCCAGTGCTCAGGAATCCCGCGCGGCCCGAGTCGGTGCAATCGCTGAACGGCGACCGACGTTTGAGTGTGATTGGGAACCCGCGAGAAACGCCCACCGAGTTGGCTTCGATGTCCGGCATGACAGAGCCGGCGGGCTGGGTTCCACCGCGCAGATGCGGCTTGGGTAACTCCGGGATTTTGTAGCGGATCTCTGGGCGTTGTCAAGAATCTGATCGGGAAACACGGATGCGTTTTCTTCGCCGAGGGGTGCCGGAAGTTCTGTCGGCTGACATCGGAATCTGGTCGTCCAGCGCAAGTCCAGCGGGCATCGCAGACTTGGGATGTGTGCTCTGGGAATCGAACGGGCGTGGTGGCACCTTCACGAGACGATCACCCGCAAATTCCAGTGCGCGACGAATGAGGAATTGCTGCGGGATGTGCTCGGCCGCTTCGCCGCCGAGCAGTTCTCCCCGATCGATATGAACCCGTCCGCCCCGCCGCCGGAATCCGGCGCTCGGGTCGAGTGTTGGAGTACCTTCTGCCTGATCCCTCCGGCGAAGATAGCCTGCCCCGGAAACTCCCACTTGGCCCCGCATAGGCGCGGACCGCGCAACCTTCCGAGGTTTGTTGAGGGAACCTCCGAACGGCAGCGTCTACGACGGAGTATTTCCCCCCGGGGGCAGGTTTCCACGCACCCGTAGGACTTCTCACTGAATGAGGTTCAAGTACTCAACTTGGCGCTTGATGCGGCCTTCGAACTTCTGTACGATTTCGCCACACCCATCTGGGCTTCGGGTTTCTCCTGAAGTCAACCTCTCGTTTGCACTTGCTAATCTGAAGAATTGGGCCTATGTCCTCCAGCGGATGGTATAGCAGCTCATCTTGGGAGCCCTCATCGAGCAGCGGGTTTCAGCCCTCGAGCAGTTCGTCGGGCGGTC
Source organism: uncultured Planctomycetaceae bacterium (assembly GCA_964624215.1). Taxonomy (GTDB): domain Bacteria; phylum Planctomycetota; class Planctomycetia; order Planctomycetales; family Planctomycetaceae; genus CAZUXX01. The sequence goes on along the minus strand of CAZUXX010000616.1, from coordinate 591 downwards.
TGCCATCCAGTAGTTCCGGATTTCGCAGTTCTTCGAGCAGCACGGGCCCGAGTTCTTCGTCGAGCAGCGGATCACCTCCTCCGAGTTCCAGCAGCAGTAGTACTTCGCCGCCGAGCAGTTCGTCGGCGTCGCCATCGAGCAGCAGTTCGTCGAGTCCCTGGAGCTCTTCAAGCGGAAGTCCATCATCCAGTTCGAGCAGTTCGACCGGTCCGAGTTCATCGAGCAGCGGCTCGAGTTCGTCCTCAAGCTCCTCTGGAGGAGGCTCGTCCAGCAGTTCTTCATCAGGCGGCGGTCCGTCCAGCAGCTCGTCCTCGAGCAGTTCATCACCGCCACCATCGAGCAGCAGTTCTTCGAGCGGCCCATCCTCTTCATCCAGTGGACCAAGTTCCTCATCGAGCCCCTCCAGCGGGGGCTCATCCTCCTCCAGCAGCTCGTCCTCCTCAGGCGGAGGATCCTCCTCGAGCAGCAGTTCGTCAAGCGGGGGAGGCCCATCGAGCAGGTCGTCGGGGGGTGGAGGCTCGTCCAGCAGTTCTTCGTCGAGGTCGTCATCAGGCGGCGGAGGATCGTCGAGCAGTTCGTCAAGTTCGTCCT
>CAZUXX010000615.1:0-2720 GCA_964624215.1 uncultured Planctomycetaceae bacterium | reverse complement strand
CTCCGGAAAATAGATCGCGTACAGGGCAAACAGCGCCAGCTGGAAGAACCCCATCACGATGATCATCCAGAAGTCCTCGGGAGCGCTCAGTTTCCAGAAGACCAGCGCAGTCGTCACCATCGCCGCGGAGTAGGCGATGAAGAAGGCCGGCTTGCGACCGAACCGCTGTGCCACCCACCCGAAGGTATACATTCCTGTCGCTGCGCCGAGTTGCTGCAGGAGCAGGGTCAGACTCTGCCAGTACGTCAGCTTGCCCTTGATCTGATCGTTCAGTTCCTCCACGACGGTTCTTTCCATCGCGGTCAGAGTCCCTCGCTCCTCCGACGGTGTCAGACGCTTCTCCCAGTCATAGAGCCGTTCGATGACCGCAATCCGTTCGGGGTCCGTCTCTGCGGCCAATGCGGCCCCGTAAACCTGCTCCACCACGCCCTGGCGAAACACAACGCGCGTCAGGTCCCCGCTGAAGAAACCGATCCCCCACAGCCCAACCACACCGGGAATTGCCAGGAACAGTCCGAGGATGGCCGATCGTCGCCACCGCGGATCGGAGAACAGCGCCGAGTAGGAACCCCGCTTGACGCTTGCCTCCCCTTCCTTCGTCGCTTGCCAGCGTTCCGGTTCACGCAGACGGCGACGAATCACCAGGGCCAGCAGCGCGGGAAACGCCCCAATCACAAACATGACCCGCCAGGCATCCCATCCCATCGTATCCAGGAACGACAGGCTCGCTCCGATGAGGGCCGCCGAGATATTGCCCACCGCCGAAAGGGCCTGCAAAAGACTCAGGGCACGGGGCCGCGCCCGGTCAGGCATGACTTCCGCAACGAGCGCCACTCCAACCGCAAACTCCCCACCGACGCCCAGACCGGTCAGAAACCGGTAGAGCGCAAAATCGTAAACGGTGACCGAAAGAGCGCTCAGGCCAGTGCACGCCGAGTAGACGAGAATCGTAATGATCATCGTCTTGGCACGGCCGATGCGATCGCCCAGCGCTCCGAAGATCAGTCCGCCGGTGGCCCACCCCAGAATAAAAATACAGGTCGCATAGCCACCCCACTCGGCTACGGCACGATCGGTCTCGGGAACTCCCAGCAGGTCACTGACCGCCGCCGGACGCGCGATCGTGAACAGCTGCTGATCCAGACAGTCGAACAGCCAGCCCAGAGCCGCCACCATCAGCACGAACCAGTGGTAGCGGGTCATCTCCGCATACCACGCGCGGGGGCGGGAACCCGGGGTTTGTTCAGGAAGAGGTTGCGGGGATGCAGAAGATTCCATCATGGGATGTCGTCTCGTCGCGTCTGTGCGGGAGGAGGAGTGATCGAGTCAGTTCAATCCGGATGGATGCATTCCAGCATCCCGAGCGTCATCTGTCGAATGCAGACGCGATGTCCCCCGTCGACGTCGACACCCTTGGTCTCCACCTGGTCAGGAAACGACCCGCCCCCGGGACTCTCGTGCAACAGGGCCGGAGCCCAATCCCGTTCAACGGCTGCCCCTTGTCTCGTGAAGTTCCGAGAGCTCTTCAGCCAACAAGCCCCCGACCATCGGTGATCCCGAGGATCGTAGCGGACCCGATCCCCCGCAGGGAGTCAGTCGGCAGTACGGCAGCGAATCGGTCGCTGTTCCTCCTCGCCTGACCCGGCCGCATCACCCCCCGGAATACGAAAGTCGTCTTCACTCCGGGGCTCGCTTGCACATGGATGCAGACTTCATCGAGAGTGAGCACTGAAGGAAACCTGCGCACCGCAACCCCTTGGAATGCACCATGATTGTTTTCGTTACCGGCGACCTGATGTTCACCGGAAGTGTCACGTCAATCGCCAGCGAGCAGGGAATTGACATCGCAATCTGTTCTGGCTCGTCAGCCGCCCGGTCCGCGGCCGACGAATCTTGCGAGGGAGTCATTGTTGACCTCGAAACGAACGGACTCGATTTGCCATCCCTCGTCGCAGCGGCTCACTCTCGCCAGCGTAGGGTCGTTGCCTATGCTCCGCACGTGCACGAGCAGAGAATGCAGGCCGCACAGCAGGCGGGGTGCGACCTCGTCCTCACACGCGGCCAGTTCTCACGCCAGATCCCCGAAATCCTTTCCAACCTCCGCAGCCCCAGCACACGGGAACAGTAGTCACCCCTTATGTCCACCGAACTCGAACACACTCAGTCCTCTGCCCTGACTCCGGCTGCTCTGGGTTTCCGCATGCCGGCCGAGTGGGAATTGCACGAAGCAACGTGGATCTCCTGGCCTCACAATCGCGACACCTGGCCCGGCGCCTTTGAGCCCATCCCCGACGTATTCGGAGAAATCGTCGCCCGCCTGACCGAGTCGGAACTGGTGCGAATCAATGTGGACGGGCCGGATATGGAACTCGCGGCCCGTCGCGCCATCGATGCCGCCGGCGGCGCTCGGGATCGTGTCCGGTTTCACGTCAACCCGACCAACGACTGCTGGGTCCGCGATCACGGACCAATCTACGTCGTGCGCGGCAAGCAGCGCGAACGCGCCATCGTCGACTGGGGGTACAACGCCTGGGGGGAAAAGTATCCCCCTTTCGATCTCGATAATGCCATCCCCGGGCGCGTCGCGGCCGAGTTTCGTGAATACGCCTTTCAGCCATCGATGGTCCTCGAAGGCGGTTCCATCGAGGTGAACGGTCGTGGAGTACTCCTGACGACCGAATCCTGTCTGTTGAACCCCAACCGCAATCCCCATCTCTCCA
>CAZUXX010000614.1:0-2731 GCA_964624215.1 uncultured Planctomycetaceae bacterium | reverse complement strand
CCCGCTTCCCGGGAAAAGTCCAGCGACACATCCAGACCAAGCCACACATCAACCAGACCGATCCGCTCCGTGTGCTCCAGCTCCAGAAGAGAACCAAGCTCACCAAGCTGGCGCCCACTGGCATCGTAGTAGTACCGGTCCGAAGCCCCCGCCGGCATCGCCGCAAAATGGAACTCGACGGCCAGACGATACTGCCGGCCCGGCACCATGCCCGACAGGGCGTAGTCGATCTCGATCATCGACCCGCTGCCGGTATCCAGAGCAATCGTCTTGGTGATAGTGACCGGCTGACCATCTGCCCGCCCCTGGCGTGTGAGGATCGCCTCCACACGGCTGTCCGATCGCCGTACCCGCGCCTCGTACACCCCGTTGATGAAGTTGCCGACCTCACCTCGCCCGTTCCACAGATCGTGCAGCGTGCAGTCCTCCGACAGAAAGTGGTCGACCAGCGACTTCCGCGGCCAGTAGTCGTAGCCCAGCTTCTCCTCCAGACCCGGCTGCTTCACCCGGATGTAGTCATCGGTCCCCAGGAAGTGCTCCTGCCCGTCATCCTCCTGATGCGCCGCCTGGCGGACCTTCTCGTGATATGGCTCCGGTCGGCGGTTGAGCGTCGCCAGCAGATTGACCCGCGTCCCCCGCAGGTCCAGTTCATACATCTGCCCGCCCCGGGCCGGAGCCAGATACGCAATCAGTCGGTCACTCGAAAGACGAACTTCCTTTCGGGCATCCAGATCGAAGTCTGCCACCGACACATCCACCCACCGGCCCTCCCGGCCCGAGAGTTGTTCGATTGCCGTGTCCGCCGCAATCAGGTGGTGGTAGATCGCGTTTCGCAGATGCGGCAGGTACAGCCCCCCGAATGCTCCGTGCCAGTACGGACAGTTGCATTGACCGCGATACAACTCCTGCTTCGCCACCTGCAACAGGTGTGGACGCTGCTGCGCCGCTTCGGAGTCCGCCATGGCATGCACGCGGTGGCTGATCTCCCGCATCCGCGCGTACATCTCGAAGCTTTCCGGATACTTCACCAGAAACTGCCGCCAGTAACCGGCCCGGATGAATTGATGCAGCCGCGACCACAGCTCCGGTTGCTGCTGCAGTTCCTTCACCGCATCCCGATACGACGCCTGCAGCTCACTCGGCAGTGCCCATTCTGTCATCTCCCGGTAGCTCGTATCCGGCAGATAGACACGCCCCCCAGGTGGAGTCGAATCCACCGCCTCAGCCATCGTCGAAACGTGAATCCACTCCTGATTCTCGACCAATAGATCGAGAAACCGTCGCAGCCATCCATCCTCGTAAACGTGCTTTTTCGTCTCCGGCCAGACACCGAACTTTTCTCCGTCATCACCAAAAGCAGCCACCGCCCCGGGAGATCGTTCGGCAATCTCTCGCAAAAACGTAATCGTCTCTTCCGGCTCGGCGAACGGGATCGTGTACCGCAATCGCTCCGCGATCGGGAAGACTTTCAGCAGCCGTCCTTCATCCTCCGTCAGAAAGTACGAAAACAGCTCGTGTGGCTGGACCCCCGCCGCCCGAAAGTGCGAGTCGTCCACAATCGTGTATTCCAGCCCCGCCTCAACAATGTCTCCGGCAAAACTCTGTTCCCACACCCGCTCCGGCATCCACATGCCGCGAATCCGGCAGCCGAACAGCTCTTCCAGATGTCGCGAGTACGCGCGGATCTGTCCAATCCGGTCCCGCCGCGGCAACAACGCCAGAATCGGCTCGTAAAACGGACCACCCAGCAGCTCGATCTGCCCCCGGTCCACGAACTCCCGCAGCCGTTCGATGTACTCGGGATGATGGCTCTCAATCCACTCCAGCAGACTCCCCGAGTTGTGCAGCACGATCCGCACGGTGGGATAGTCTTCGAGAACGTCCAGGAACTGGCGGTAGCTGTCCTGATAGGCGCTTTCGAAAACTCCGTCGAAGTTGCCGACCGGCTGGTGATTGTGCAGAGCGAGAATCAGGCGTACGTGGGGCGTCATGAGCTGGTCCATCCGGCACGGAAAAACAGCAACCGGGCAGCACAGGCACGCACCGGCAGCGATTCGACCGAGACCCGAATCAAATCAGGACCGCAAAGCGACGTCACCCGGGGAATTTGGCAGATCACAGGTCGGTCGATGGCGGTCAACGGGAAGCTTGATATCACGTTTCGCGGGCCGTTTGAATCCCGGTCCGGGCAGATTTGTCCCGATCCGGACACCGTCGCTGTCGGCTGCAGCACTTCGGCTAATGGGGAAACTCGGAGAAACTCTGCCAAAGCAGCACCAACCATCTGACAGATCATCGCGGCCTACCGCTGGTAGATCGGCAGATAGCGGTACTCAATAGCCAGCGCAAGGACCGCCATGGTCGTTGCGTACACGCGACCATGCTGTCGCTCCGCTCCGTGGACGGCATTCCAGCTTCCGTTGGCCTCCTGTACCGGCAGAAGCAGCTCAATCAGATGATCGCGATACCGCTTCGCGTAGTGATCCCCCATCTTGAACATGCCCACACCGGTGTAATACACACCGTAGTAGAAATAGTTGCTGTTGTACTGCAGTGGATCGTCGAGCAGGTAATCGGCCGCGCCGATCGCCTCCCGTGTCCCGTGCTCCCCACAGACCTCCAGGCACGTAATCCCCGTGCCACTCAGCGTGGGAGTCTGACCATTCCCCGGCTGGTAACCAAAACCGCGGTTGTCACGCACGCTGCAGTTCTTGACATACTCGACCGCCGC
>CAZUXX010000613.1:0-2731 GCA_964624215.1 uncultured Planctomycetaceae bacterium | reverse complement strand
ACATCGTTCTCGGTATCGCCCGGCACAGCGAGACCGAGGAAGAACTCGTCGTCTACCGTCAGGACTACGGCGAGCGGGGATTGTGGGTCCGCCCACTGGAAATGTTCACCGAATCGGTCACCGTCAACGGTGCCCCCGTCCCCCGCTTTGAGTTCATCACAGACGCCTGACCCGGTTCCCCGCACACCTCTTCGCAGGTCGGTTCACCCCCGTGTACCAGCCGTGCGAATCCACGGCTCGATCACGATCGGCTCACTTCTCAGATTCGCCCATCCAGTCTGCCGGACCCCGCCGGCCGCAGTCGGGAAGTAGCGGTCCACCAGTCCCGCGTGAGAAGCCTCCTCCGGCGACATCCGCTCCGGCAGCGATGTGCTTTTCACCAGAATCAGCTCCCGCGCATCCAGTTGCGACGCGATCACTGCAGCGAGGGAATCGCTGGTCACCTCCCACGTGTGGGGAAAGCAGGCCGGATGGTTCCGGAACCACCTCTCACCGGGAACGATTCCAGTGCCCCCTTCACGGAGGACCCGCCACAGTTCGCAAGTGTGTTCACACAACTGCGACTGGGGAAGAATCTCACACAGCAGCATCGCCGAGAGATCGAGACTCCGCATCGCGATCGCGTGTGCGGCCGGTTCACTCAGGTTGAATCTCTTCGACCAGATCCGCACGACATCCGCATGCGTTCCTCCGCCAGCGAGCAGAACGCAACCAAAGTCCTGTCTCTGCGCCAGCAGGGTGCCCAGCCGTGCCGGGAGATCCGGCAGGTCGAGCAGACTCCCTCCGATCTTGAACACGACCATCGGCAAAGCCGTGTCAGTAGACATCAGCCCCATCCGCCTCCTGCACGAACTTCCGAAGCATCCGCTGATCTGCCGTCTCTCGCCACCACGTCCTGCCGCGTCTTGTGCCAGAACGTGTGTCGACGCCGAGTCAATCGACTCGATCAGCATCATCAACCACGCGCACCAACCCGAATCGAAAATACATCAGCATCGGTGACAACAGTGCGCCGCCAGTGGTCAGCCCGGGAATCGGCATCCCGCAGTGCGAGACTCCGGTCACGCCCGAGTCACTCACTTCCAACCATCCCCACGAGTCACTGACATACGGCAGCAGGGCCTGTGCTGACGGCACCGACGAGAGATCCAGCGTAGCTCCCTCAGGCTGGAGTTCGCTCAGGGCGATCTGTCCCACCCACGGACTCACAGCCGTCAGATAACGGGCCGCCACCTCCGAATCGAGATAACCCAGCGACATCAAATGGGCCGACTCGATCGGCGTCTCACCCGCCAGGCGCTCAGAGAATCGTGGGGCGTCCGTTGCCAGGAATCGCACATGCGCCTTGAGCGGCTGGGGATGCAGTGCCAGCAGCAGGTGCGACTTGGTCAGATACACACTCGGTGCAACAGCGATGTCCTCGCCCACAACATTGACGTAGTAGAGCGTGCGGTCAAAAAACTTTCGCTGCTCCAGCTGGATCCCGCGCCGGTATCTCGAATCACCGATCGGCCGGACGCCCGGCAGCGCCCGTTGCAACACCCCCATCAGTTGCGTGAAGGCCTCATACGCCTTCTGCGTATCCTTCACTTCGACGGCAAAGACCGGACTGCCAGGCAAAACACCGCCGATCGACGGAGAATCATAGACGGTCCACACCTCACCAAACGCGGCCATCAAGTCGTCTTCGAGTCTCAGGCCGATCTCCCGTTCAATCTCCCCGACAATGACCGTGAGCCGCTCCGACGCCTGCGGGTCCGACCCGGCAACCATGGCACGAAACGCGTCGAACACCCGCTTGTGGTCGACGCTCGTAGCGATCACCAGATCAGCGTCACCGGGAATGTGCGAGAAATCGGCCGGCTTGAGTGCGCGGCCGGAGAACAGTGACAGCAGACCAGTTCTTTCCCCGTCGATCCGCGCATGCGACTTCGTAGATATCCGGCCGGCATCGTCAACACCAACCGTCGCCGTAAAGTGTTCGACACGGTGCACACCCAAAATCTCGGAGACCTCTGCAATCATCGAGGAACTCCCCGCGACAACGTCGGCCACCGTTCGCAATCCGGCCAGATCCAGCCAGAACCAGCGGCCGGTCCGCTTCTGATTCACGGCATCAAGTGCCTGTTGCACCCGCTCGTCTGCAGCGAGCCCGTCTCGCTCCCCCTTCAGTCCCAAGAGCACAGCGTCGAGCGTGTCTCCTCCGTACGTCAGCGAAAAATACGTGTCGTGACGGTGGAGCGTCAGCCCCCCACCAGGGATCGGAATCGGTGCGATGTATCGATTGAGCCTCCCCGGGGCCGAACCGGTCAGCGCGAGCAAGTTCAGCACATGCTGTTCGAACCCGTCCGGATCGGCGGCCATGTGCAGCACCAGCCCCACCTGCAATCGCTGCATGAGAATCGCAACATTCGGGGAATCTTCCCGCGGAGGCAGATCGTCCAGCCGACAACTGACGAACGCACACCCGGCCGAACCGGTAACCGCACGGACCAGCGGAAACAGACGCCTGAGCGCCGGCCCATCCTCCCCTGAGTTCTTCACCAGCGCCGCCGAGAGTGCTCGTTCAGCGTCTTCGATGAAGGTCCCGATCTCCGGGTCAGCAACCAGTCCGTCCAGCCCAGCCGCCCCCGGCTTGCCATCAGTTCGAAGGGACCACTCGTGGTACAACAGACACGAGTCCGGTACGACCGACTGCAGCGGAGCGTGTCGCTCACCGGGCGGCATCCCC
>CAZUXX010000612.1:0-2755 GCA_964624215.1 uncultured Planctomycetaceae bacterium | reverse complement strand
CCGGCGGGGGCGGGAGGAACTCCATCCCGTCGGGGAACGTCAGTGTGATCGTTTTGACCTTCGGCCAGTACGGCTTCCACCGCGGGACGAACGCCGCTTTGCAAAGCAGCGGCGTCTGATGCGTCTCGACCTTCGGCAATCGGCGCAGGGCCGTGTTGGCGCCGGTAATCGACGCATCCGGCTTCGTCAGCAGCGGCAGGCTGTGCGTGTCAACGCTGATCGGCGATGGAGAGTCGTGCTGCATTCCTTCGCATTCCGGCCAGTGCCGTGAGCGGGAACCCACATGAGCGGCGCCCCACAGGCCTGACGCAACTTCCGGTTCGGGATCGTCGTGACAACAAGGCGGATTACGCCGCCCCTTTCAACGTCTCTTCGAGCGCATCGCGGATACGGTCGATCGGCTCATTCAGATCGGCATCGCTGGAGATCCGTTTCGAGAACTGCTGGATGACGTCGACGTCGCCGGGGTGATCGGGATGCGTCCAGACCCCTTGGCGCCCCAGCTGCACGCGCTGCTCGTCGGGGAGATCGCTCACGGAATTGCCTTCGGGCAGCCAGCCGACCGGGACGTTGATGTGATCTCTCAGATGCAGCAGTTCGCGCAACTGGACCAGCACGACATGTGGCTTGACCTGCAGCCGCTCGTAGAGCGTTTTCCCAATGAGTTCCGAGTAGAGAAACGGCCTGAGCGAACTGCCGTACAGGATCTCCTGCGTCCGGTTTGGCCGGACCGGGGTGGTGCACTGGAACTCGAGGGGCCGCCCCATCAGGTTGGTCACCAGCAGGCCTCCGACGAAGCCCCCGGCGGCGGGCTCAATGACCGTCAAAAAGCCAAGATGCACAGATTCGGATCTGGGCTGCGACATTCGCGAAATCGAATGGAATCAGAGAAAAGTCCGCAGGAATCGGGCGGCGCGGGCTCAGAGTTTGCGCAGTCTCACAAACGCATTCTCCAGCTTCGTTTGCCGCCACCTTCACAATCGGTCGCAGCCGGATCGGACTTGAACAGGAGGGGAGAACCGGGCCCGCATGGAGAGCCGGGAAGGGTCCCGCACCGGTCCGGTCGGGTTACGCGGGTCATTCCGGAGGGCGCGCAACGGGGTCGCCAAAGCCGGGGAAACCGGCCCGTTTCAAACGCGAATCGGGACGCGCCAGGGCCCGGGCCTCTGGCCGCACCCCGGTATCAGGAATTGCTCCCCGTGGGGACCGAGGCACCGACGCGGGCGGCAAGTTCGTTCAACTGCTGCCAGGTTGCCTCGGGGATCTGGATGCCTTCCTGTTCCCGTTGCTTGCGCATCCGTACCTCGATTTCTCCGGGGAGAAAGATCTCGGTCACGTTGGGCATCCGTTTGCACTCCTTGATATGGGGGATGTAGCAGCTCATCCAGCGCTCGTAGTCCTCGTCGCTGACAAACTGCTTGATGTCGATGAGGTACAGCCAGACGCCGTTCGCCCCGCGCGGGAGGTCGGTACGACAGACTCCACTGCCGGAAATAATCCCGCAGATGACATCAATCATCACGCTCAGACCGAATCCCTTGTGCCCCAGTGTGGCCCCGCCGAGCGGGAGAATGGCTCCGTAAGGTTTCGTGTAGTAGTCACCGGGGTTCGTGGAGGCTTCCCCCAGCCCGTTGATGAGCAGTCCTTCCCCCACCAGTTCGCCCTTCTGGTGCGCAACCCGGAGCTTGCCTTCGGCGGTGGCACTGGTCGTCATGTCGAGAACGAAAGCGTCGTCCCGCGCCGGGGCGGCAATGCTGATGGGGTTCGTGCCCAGGCGACGCTCGATACCCCCGAACGGTGCCACTCCCCCCGGACCCGGTGCATTGACCGCCATCATCGCTGCGAACCCTTCACGAGCGGCGTGATGCGTATACGACCCCAGCCGGCCAACATGGTTGCAGTCGCGGATGAACACGGTCGCTGTCGACTGCTCGCGGGCCTTGTTCATCGCCAGATCGAGGGCCTTCGTCGCGGCCACCTGACCGAAATTGAAGTGCGCATCGGCGACCGCGCTGGAGGCCGTCTCGCGGACGATCTCAAACGGGCCTCCCGGTTTCACGAAGCCCTGGTCGATCATCTCGACATACTGGACAAGCCGCATGATGCCGTGGCTGTCGTGCCCGACCAGATTGGCGTCGCACAGCTCACGAGCGACGACGGTGGCGTCCTCGGCCGGGACCTCAACCGCCACGAGGACATTCCGGATGAATTCAACGACTTCGGGAGCAGAAAGTGTCGGCATTTGATGAGAAGCACACAGAGAAACAGGAAACAGGAAAGAAGGACTGCGGGACCGGGGACCATCACGCTGGCGAGACGAGCCCGAGGTCGACAAGGTGTTGCCGGAGGATCCGTACACGGTCATCCGGAAGTCCCACGAGTGGCTCGGCCAAAAGGCCACTGCACAACCCCACCAATGACAGGGCACACTTCAGCCCCGCCAGGTAGCTCGTTGGCGGTTCGCCCACGGTATACAGCTTCGAGGCGAGCCTGCGAACCTGCTGCTGGAGGCGGTTGACCTCACGCAGGTCGGGCAGCACCGCGGCCTCGTAGAGCTGGACGTACAGTTCCGGGACGAGGTTCGCTCCCCCGCAGACTCCGCCGTGACCGCCAGTCAGTACAGACTCGGCAAGCAATTCCTCGGGGCCCATCAGGACGGAAAAGTCGCTGCGTTCGCGGGCGAGGTCGACCAGTTGCTGAAAGTAGAGCATCTCGGCCGAACTGTCCTTGATGCCGATGACGCGTGGCTCATCGA
>CAZUXX010000611.1:0-2762 GCA_964624215.1 uncultured Planctomycetaceae bacterium | reverse complement strand
GGTCCCGCGTTGACTGCCTTCCGCGGAGTGTGCGGCGGTGTGGACACCGGTCTCCGCAGAGGCTGGCTGTGCTCCGTAGGGTCGGCGCGGATACTCCACCCGCGCCTGCTCGATCCGGATGACTGTCAGAAACGAGTCGGTTTCGAGGACGCGAAAGCCTTCCCGCTCGAGCGACTGGTTGATGATGCGCAACGCGTCGGTTGGCGTGTACTTCTTCCAGTCGTTGCGGGTGAACCGGCCATCCGGGACGTCATGCATGACAAGCGTCCGCCCGGTCTCTTCGGCCAGCTTCTGCAGCACGCGTGTCCACGGCGCGGAGATGTAGTGCAGCCGGATTTCCGGCAGCTCTTTCTCCACTCGACGGATCGGCTTGTCGCCAAACTGAATCCGTCCTTCACTGGTCGGAGGCTCAGCACCCTGAGCCACTAACGGGCCGATGGCGACGCATGTGCTCAGCACGCAACTGAGACCGGTTCGCCGGAACCGTTTCAGACCCCGTTGCTTAAGAGCTAAAGCATTCCTCACGGCGCATCCTGGATCTCGGGGTGTTTGGCAATATCGGCAGCGCGATCCGAGCGCTGATTCAGCCCCTCAATCGATAAAATCGGAAAACTTTGCCCAGCTTGTTGAGTCGATTCTTCGAAATGAGTGGACTCATTCACCGGATCTCCCTGGCCCGCCCGACGCGACTCAGCGATCCGCAGGACTGCGGCGGGCCTCAGGGCGAAACGGACGTGCGACGGACCGAGTCCTATCCGCCGTGCGGGACAACTGACTCGACGCCACCGGATGCCGCCCAGCGAGCGATGCGGTCACAGGCAGCGATAAAGCCATCGACTTCGGCAGGCGGGCGCAACAGCAGCGGATGGTGGAGGACGACAAGCTGTCGACCGGCAGCCGTCGCGTGGGGCAGCGGCCGCGGTGCGGAATATCGGGAGCGTGCGTGCGTCTCGTGCAGAGAGGGGAACGCCGGATCGAGGGCGAATCCCTCCGCCCGAATCGCCTCGCAGAACTGTTCGCGGCTCATTCCGCACATTGCCTGCGGATCAAACCAGAAGCCCAGCTTATAGAATGCGGCATCGTGGTCACTTGCAGCCGTCGTGAGCGGGCGGAGCGGCAGATCACGGCGGGATTGCAGCTGGTCGCACAACCGGCTGACGGCACTGCGACGCTGGCGGTGTCTCTCGGGCAGCCGTTCGAGTTGGGGAACGAGGATAGCCGCCTGCATCTCCGAGAGGGGTGCGTAATCATTCCCGCGGTGGGTGAACAGCCGGATTCGCTGGGCAATTTTCGCATCGGAGGTCACTACCGCACCGCCACGACCGGCAGTGACCAGTTTGCTTCCTCCGAAGCTGAACGCTGCGACATCTCCCCATGCTCCGGCTGGACGTCCGGCGATGCGGGCGCCAATGGCCTGGCAGGCATCCTCAACAACCGCGATCTCCTCTGAGTGGGCCCAGTCCCGCAGCCGGGACATCTCCACGAGTCCGCCGTGCAGGTGCGACGCGAGAACCGCCCGGGTTCTTTCGGTTCGCAGCGACGCGAGCAGATCGATATCGAGTTGGGCATCCTCGGGACGGATATCGGCCAACACCGGAACGGCTCCAATGGCCAACACATCCATCAGGTTGGCCTTGAAGTCGTAAGCCGCGAGGATCACCTCGTCGCCCGGCTCAACGCCGACGCCACGCAGAGCGAACTCAACGGCAGCCGTCCCGCTGCTGCAGAGCAGGACGTGTTCGACGCCGACGAATTCAGCGAGTCGTTTCCGGAGTTCCCGGGTATGTGACGCGTGATACCGTCCCCAGTCACCTGAGGCGGCAAGTTTGGCGAGCACTTCGGCAATCTCACCAGCATCGACCGGCCACTCGGGGGGCCCCTGCGGTCGAAGCGGCGTCCCACCGGCGATCGCCGGAAGGTCGCGGTTCGTTGATGGATCAGGCAGAACGTCGGACACGGACGACGGGTGCGGTACGCACCGGGAGTGGGATGGTCGGAGTCGGGGGCGATGCCGGCGGGGCCGCTTGTCCGGTGCCGTCTCGCTCGTCGATGGGTGGCAGGGACTCATCATAGAGTCCTTGCAGGTGCCGCTCGACCAGACGTTCGCTCCGTTCGAGGTCGGCACGAACGCGGGCAAGGTGTTGCTGTGTTTTCTGCCGGGGCTGAGATTCTTCAGGCCGCAAGGCCTCGCAAACGACGACGACGAACAGTCCGATGCCGACGGCAGCGACCTGGACGAGTGCGATTGTCCGCACGGTCAGCATCGGATCGGTGACGCCGAGGGCCCTGGCAATGCCAAACCCGGCAAGACCGGTCCCTGCAAGCACCAGCATCCATCCGCCTGAAGACAGTGAGGGAAGTCGACGTGCGGCCATCGATCCTGACCCGGTTCTGGTGGAGGCAGTTCCATGGCGGACGCGCCTGCATCGCTGCAGGACGTCGCCGCCAGCGACGCTGTCTGTGTTCTGCGCGGTCCGGTACGGTTTCTGACAGGACCGCATTTGTTCGAGAGCCGCGAACGTATCGGCGATTGCACGGGCGAACAAGACGAGTCTGTGGCTCGTTGAATCTGACCCTCAGGGGCCCTAAACTTTCCCTTTGCATTCCCTCTGCTCGACACGCGACCCTCACCGCGCGCAAGTCCTTGACTGATGGCCACTTCGGAGACTACCACTGAATCTTTCGAGGTTGTCGTGCTGTCCGGCCCGAGTGGCAGCGGCAAGACGACGATCATTCAGCGATTACTGCGAGAATCGCCGGTT
>CAZUXX010000610.1:0-2763 GCA_964624215.1 uncultured Planctomycetaceae bacterium | reverse complement strand
GAAACAATGCCGACGCCAGGCTCGTGGTATCCATCGAGTGCAACGAGATCACCTTGTTGCCGGACTTCAGAAACTCCGAATCCATTTCCCGGAGTTCGTCAATGAAGTCCTTGCCAAAGAAGGCTTCGCGATACCGCATGTCGCGCAGCTCCTGGCCACAGTCGTGCGGCAGTGTGCTGTAGACCTCCTCGGCCTTGCGGGCGGCAACCTGCACGACTGCCCGGCGAAGCATTTCAGCCGACTGCACCGACAGGAACCGGGAGTGGTCCAGGTACCGCTGAATGCGCATCGCGACCTTCTCCATCCGGTCGCCGTGTTCACCGTTCAGTTGTACGGTATGTAACGACACCCGCACCTGGCCGACCGGCGCATCGACCTGATTGATCATCGTGTGCACGATGTTGACGCCCTTGCGGGGGCCGCGGATCTGGATCAGCCCTTCTCCGATCACCGACAGACTGCATTGCTGGACGGGATCGTCAGAGTCGGCCACCCCGGGTGCGTAGGTATCGGGATCGGCATGGGCAGCAGCGACGCGACGGCGGAAGGCATTGGCGTGCGCCTGTTCTTCCTGCAGCTCTTCTCGCTCCCAGGCCTCGGTGAACTCGATCTCTTCGGTTCGCTTGGCCTGCACCGTGGCAAGCAGGGCGTTGATGTTGGCCTCAAGCGTCTGAATCGACGTTTCGCGATTCTGACGCTCCAGCCGAGCCGACTCGGCGATCGCCGCCAGGCGACGAAGCTCGGCCTCGGCAGTGACCAGCTGCTCGGTCGTGTCTCTCACGACGACCTCGGCAGCCGCTGCTTCCGCTTCCAATTCAGCGAACTCATCCTGCAGTTGCCGCAGGTTCCTCGTCGCGCGGTTGTACTTGTCTCGCGCCTGAAGCACCGCTTCTTCCAGATCTACGATCGCTTGCGCGTCAGCAGGTTCATTCGGCTCTCCATTAGTCTCAGGGCCCTCGCGTTCGCCACCTTGTCGACTACTTTCTCGCGCTGCCGCGCTACGCGCTTCTGCCCGTTTCGCCTGAGCGATCGCGAGTTCCCGCTGAGCGTCGTCGACCGCCTCCTGCGCCTCATTCAGCCTGGTCTCACGCTTCGCGAGGGCCGCCGCGACGGTCGTCAGAGTGCCCTGGGCAGATTCTCGCGTCGCTCGCAGGCGGGTGACCAGGACTTCCTGCTCGCGCTTCTCCCGTACGAACTGGTCTTCAAGCGTGATCGCCTCTGCCAGCGTGCTGCGCTCCTCGATGAGAGCCTGCTGATGTTCCCGCAGGGCGGCCTCGGCGGCAAACGCCTCCTGTGCGGCACGTACGGCCTTCAACTCGGCGATTCGGCGCTTCTCCGTCACCTCATTTGCTTCGAACTGCGCCTTCTCCGCCACCTGTTCACTCGCACTCACCGCCGCCCGGTTGTGCGAGTGGGCCTTCCGGTTGATGATCTGCGTCACCCGGTGGGCATCGCGGAAGTAATACAGTCGCGCGACACGGGTAATCACTTTATCGGACGGATTGAAACCTTCGGGCAGCTGCCGCGGCTGCGTGTATTCCTGGTAGGCGACGTAATCCCCGGTCTCGGCGACTCCCCGAACGGGCATGGGCGGCTCATCGCCTGCTGCTTTGACGATCTCGGTGACGTAAGACCCGTTTCCGCCGTTCCCGACCATCGGCATGCCAACGACATTCTCGACGCCGGAGATCGTCAGCCGGTACCTCCCCGGAGGCAGGATTTCGTTGCCGAAGGAGACTTGAATCCGATCGTCTTTCCACGTCAGATCAGTCTTACTCTCGCCTATCACTGTGGTGTGCGGCAGCGGGCCTCTGAGGGTAACTGGCGTTTGGGCTTTGTCGCTGGTCTTGAGCGGGAGGCCACCGGTGAACACGATCTCGATCGAGTTGTCTTCGGCGAGCGTTCGGAACCGGTCCGACTCGATATGCTTGACCCTCGGGGCTTCCGTCAGCACGTGCAGCGACAACGTCTGCGTGGCGAGGGCAGGTCGATTCCCGACATAGAGCGCCGCAGTGAGAGTCAGTGGTCCGTCCGCGCGTGCCTCAATCTCGAAGTTACCGCTTGAAGGGGGATCGTCACCCTCGACTTCCTGGCGCAACTTCCCCGCGGGGCCATCCAGGACGAGCACGGCTTTGGCCGGCGGGGCCTCACCGTCGATGCTAGCGGTATACCCGATCGGGAACTTGCGATCTTTAACGTACCGGACCTGACCTTCAAAATCCTGGACCTGACCTTCCTCTGCACCTGTCACTGCGTCTAAAGTCAGATTCAAACTCGCCTCCCCCTGCGGGAATGTGGCAAGAGAAAACTGCTGTTGCTCCGAAATCGAATAAACACCCGGATTCTCGCTCGCACGAACAGCGACGACTTGCAGGTCCACCTGCTCATAGCCGTCCTTGCGAAGGTCGAACGTCGCCTCGAACAGCCCCTGCTCAATCCGCCTCACTTCCGGGGTGACGTACTCCGCCACCGACCGATCTTCGCTACCCTTCTGTGAATACGTCGCAATAAATCGATGCTCCTCCGGCCCTGCCATCGGCGAACGGAACTGCATCCGGAGATAGCCGTCATAGATGTTACAAGGTTCAGTCAAAGACTTTGTCGCGAGCAGGTGCGGGGAATGCGACCAGCCAGTGATGACCGGCAACGGACGTGGGATGGATGGAGTCGTGAAGACCCGGACGGGCTGCCCGATCCAGGTGATCGTGCTGAAATCGATATTGCGGGGGGGGGGGGCGATTGTAACCGTCAGCGTCTTATAGT
>CAZUXX010000609.1:0-2767 GCA_964624215.1 uncultured Planctomycetaceae bacterium | reverse complement strand
GACCGCGAGGTGGTGATGGCCGCTCTCTCAACATGCGGACTCGTTCCCGAGGGAGGCAGCCGGGTGATGCACATCCGGGATACACTGCATCTGGAAGAACTGCTCGTGAGTGAGGCGTGGCTCGACGATTGTCGCACGCGCGACGATCTGACCGTTCTCGGAGAGCCGCAGCCAATGGCGTTTGATGACGAGGGCAATCTCGCTGCGGTTTGAAGCGGCCGGTCGAGAAGGCCTGCCGAGGCGACCGTGATCGCCCTGTCAGGTGAGTGCTCAAGTGCCGCCGTGATGTCGCCGGAAACCGGTCCTGGCGGGGGGAGCATCCGGGCACTGCGAAACCAGGTCGCGTCCTGCCGCCGGGATTCGCGGCGGTGCCGCTGGCTCCGACGATCCGCTACGATCCGGTGCATCTCCGTGAAGAGTCGACAATCCTTCCCCGACAGTACCGGGTCCGGTTGTTCGGGACGGCTCCTGCCTGCGAAGCGAGATGATTGCGCAAGACGAATCGAACGATTTCCCGTCCAGCCGCGTCGCCATCATTGGCGGTGGAGGACACGTCGGCCTGCCCTTCGGGCTGGCACTTTGTGATCGCGGTCACCATGTCACGCTCATCGATACGAACGCCGAAACGCTCGAGACCTTGCGGCGGGGGACGATGCCGTTTTTCGAGCGGGGGGCGGAAGAACTGCTGCCGCGGGTGCTGGCGTCCGGCCGGCTCGACACCGACACGACGTTGGGCTCACTTCCGCAGCAGGATGTCGTGATCGTGACGATCGGCACGCCGGTCGATGAGTATCTTGATCCCGACGTCCGCTCGTTCGACCGGGTGATGGATGGCGTCCTCGAGAACATGCACGACGGCCAGTTGCTGATCATCCGCAGTACGGTCTTTCCCGGAGTGACCAACCGTCTGGCCCGGCAGGCGGCGGACCGTGGACTGAGAATTGATATCGCTTACTGTCCCGAGCGCATCGCGCAGGGGTATGCGCTGGAGGAGCTGGTCACTCTGCCGCAACTGGTCTCCGGGTGTTCCGAGTCGGCATCGGAGCGTGCCGGCCGGTTCTTCTCGCAGTTGGGTGCGAAAGTGATCCCCCTGACGCCGGTCGAGGCCGAGCTGGGCAAGCTGTTCACGAACTCCTATCGCTATATCAATTTCGCGATTTCCAACCAGTTTTACATGCTGGCCCGGCGGTATGGAGCCGACTTTGAACGGATTCGGGAGGCGATTACCCGCGACTACAGTCGCATGCGGGGCTTCGCCGGAGCCGGGTTTGCCGGGGGGCCCTGCCTGCTCAAGGACACGATGCAGCTGGCGTCTTTCAATCACAATCTGCTGACGCTCGGTCAGCATGCGATGATGGTCAACGAAGGACTCCCCCGGTTCCTTGTCGACGAACTCAAGATGCATCACGACCTGTCCCGGAAAACGGTCGGCATTCTGGGGATGGCCTTCAAGGGCAACTGCGACGACCCCCGCAGCTCGCTTTCGTACAAGCTTCGCAAGGTGCTGACACTCGAGTGCCGTCACGTCCTGTGTACCGATCCTCACATCTCCGATCCGGAGTTCGTCTCGCTTCAGACCTGCCTGGAAGAGAGTGACATCCTCATCCTCGGGGCCTGCCACGACGAATACCGGTCGCTTGAAACAGACAAGCCTCTCGTCGATGTGTTCGGGTTTCTGCGCAAGTCCAGCTCATGAAGATACTGATCACCGGATCCGCCGGGTTTATCGGCAGCTATCTTGTTGGCGAGTTCCTCAAGGCCGGGTGGGAGGTCGTCGGTCTCGACAACTTCTCGAAGTACGGGGAGTTACACCCGCAGTACGGCGATCATCCGCGCTACACGTTTGTCCGTGGTGATGCCAAGGAGACCGCCCTGGTTCGCCGCCTGCTCAACGGCTGCGACCACTTCATTGCCGGAGCGGCGATGATTGGCGGCATCGCCTATTTCCACAAGTATGCCTTCGATCTGCTGGCAGAGAACGAACGGCTCACGGCCGCGGCATTCGAGGCTGCCATCGACTCACATCGCACCGGTCAACTCAAGAAGATCACGCTGCTCTCGTCGTCGATGGTTTTCGAGAATGCGACGGTCTTTCCCACGCCGGAGTCGGCGGTCCACACCTCGCCGCCGCCGACATCGACCTACGGGTTCCAGAAGCTGGCAACGGAATATTTTGCCCGCGGTGCGTACCAGCAGTACGGCCTGCCCTTCACCATCGTCCGTCCGTTCAACTGTGTCGGTGTCGGCGAGCGACGTGCCCGCGCCGATGCCGAAATCCTGTCGGGGAACGTCCGGCTGGCGCTCAGTCACGTTGTCCCGGACCTCGTCCAGAAGATCCTCAAAGGGCAGGACCCGGTCCATCTCCTCGGGGATGGGACGCAGGTGCGGCACTATACCTACGGTGGTGACCTGGCCCGCGGCATCCGCCTGTGTGTCGAGCATCCGGCTGCTCTGAACGAAGACTTCAACATCTCCACGGCGACCGCGACGACGGTGCTCGAACTGGCGGAACTGATCTGGCGGAAGATTCACGGGCCGGATCGACCGTTCCGCCATGTTTCCGAGAAGCCGTTCCCCCACGACGTGCAGCACCGGTCTCCCGATGTTTCGAAGGCCCGGGAGATGCTCGGGTTCGAGGCGACGACCAGCCTGGATGACATTCTCGATGAAGTCATTCCCTGGATTCGGGAACAGATCACTGCGGGAACGATCTGACCCGTGCACTCCGGCTCTTTGTTGCCGGTCGCGCGGCCTTCAAGGACCGCCG
>CAZUXX010000608.1:2168-2768 GCA_964624215.1 uncultured Planctomycetaceae bacterium | reverse complement strand
TCCGGCGCCTTCTCGTGGCCAGGTCAGGACGTCGCGCGTCTCTGAGGTTTCAAGGGGATCGGGAGGGGGCGCGCCTCAGCGCGTGGGGGCGGTCGCCTGGTTCAGCGTGCCGCAGCCGCGGCAGGTCGCCACGACCGGAAAGCCCACGAAGTACTCGTGCCCCTGCCCGAAACGCAGGTGCATGCGACCGTGCCGACACACGCCAAGCAGCTTGTTACAGCGCGTGCAGCGCCATTCCGGGTTCGAGGTGGTGGACTGAGGCTTCGCGGCGCCGGTCCGGCTCGTCGGGGCGGTGTGGCGCGAGGGGAAGGGAGTCGGCATGGGGTGCTCCTCTATTTGATGGAGCACCCCTATTGGCGGGCCGAACAGGAGATCGTCAGACCCCCCAAAGGGAGATCAAACGGAGATGGGTTCCTCGCAGAGGGCCCAATAGCCTCGTCGCGGCGAATGCAGGTAGCGGTCGTTCACCTCATTCCATTCATTGCCGAACAACTGCGGCAGCTGGGAAAAACCTGCGAACTTCTTCAAGTCCGCCAGCTTCACACCGATCGGTTCCCGGTCGCGGTGGGCGATGTAGAGACGCTCGAAAAGCAGCACCTT
>CAZUXX010000608.1:0-2158 GCA_964624215.1 uncultured Planctomycetaceae bacterium | reverse complement strand
CGGGTTCTGTCCGGGCACGGTGATCTGCGCCGCATGATCTCCCTGCTTGCGAAAGTGAACCGCGGCGCCGCGTACCGCCGGGTCGATGGCGGCTTCGTAAGCCACGCGGATCGCCTCGGCATCGATCTGGCCGGACTCAGGGTCGATATGGCCCTTCATGCTCAGGACGACGTGGCATCCCATATAGGGAAATCGGGTTTCCTGGGGCACGAAGATGATGCCCCTGGAATGGTTGCCTTCGCCGCGGATCAGACGGTCCGCCCCTTCGAGTAGCTTGTCATCCGACAAGCCTCGAGCGAGGTAGATCGGCGCAGCCGCCAGCCCGATCTGCGCCGTTCCGAGCTGGTGAACGTGCGCGGCAATCTCACGCACTCTTCCTTTCAGGCCGATGGGCTTGAGTACGTCGCGAAGGGTGTCGCGCAGGTAGTCGAACCTGATTTCGTACTGCGTGACGTCCTCGACAGGAACCTGCGGCCCCGATCCGCCTTCGACCACGGTCAGGGTTACCTCCTCGCTGGTGCTGTCGCCCTCGACGTTGTGGACGACGTCTCCGAGTTCATCGTCCTCGAACAGGATGACGTCCGACCAGCCCTTGCGCGTCAGAAAACCGGCACTGGTCAATTCGCCTGCAGCAACCCCGAGGTCGTCGAGTACGCGAGCTGAAGCTCTCGCGTCTGGAAGATCGTACAAGGCAAGCAACTGCGGGAATTTTTCCCTGCGCTCAGGAAGGGGGAGGTCGCTCACGCGCTCCATGACGCCCCAAGCCTCGAGAAGGTCGTAGCCGAGCGCCCGCTTCGCGGGATCTCGTTCGTTCTGGATGTTCGACTTGTTGCGGCCGAACACGTCGAACTGCAGAGTGCCTTTCCGTCCGCGTCCGTCCACATGCTGGATGTGGAAGCGAACCCTGGTGACGTACCCGCCGCCGGCCCTTGGAATGATGGCGCCGAACACGCTGCGCGCGATTGCGTCGATATCATCCTCGGGCGCGACGCTCAGGCTCACCTTGCGGGACCAGTCACCCAGAGCGACCTGAACTTCCGTGATGCCTGCCCGGCGAACGCGGTGGGCTTCCTGCTCCGGGATCGGCAGCTTGAGCGAGCTCCGGAACCGGGCGAGGTTGAAGGTCTTCTGCGTCAGCGGCTTGTTCGAGACGTCATGCTTCAGCGTGTCCGCGGCGAAGATGTTCGCCACCAGCCGGCGCTCGGTCACGTCGCGGGAGCAGACTTCTATGCGGCGACGGCTCTGGGAATAGACGAGCAGAAGTTCGTCAGGCGGCCGGAAGTAAACGATTTCGGTCGTCTTGTCCGGGCGGACCGTCTTTTGACTTCCATAGGGCCCAAAAAAGGTCACCGCGACGAGGACCTCCCTGCTCTCGCCATCGTCTGACGGCAGATCAACCGCCTCGACCTTGCAGCCATCTTCATGCTGCAGCCGCGCCGCGATCTCCGTGGCGAGGGCTTCACCATCGACGGAGTCTGCTTTCAGGGGGATCGATGCGTCGATTGACCAGGTCTCATAAAGCGTGCCATGGCCGCGATAAACCCGCACCTGCATTGCGCGCTCGGCGGCTTCGAAGAGCGGAACCGCCCTCACGTAGGCCCAGAGGCTCCTCGCTACGGCGTCTCGTTGCGCCTTTAGACCCTCCCGCGCACGGAAGAGTGGGTCTTCTCCAAGACGCCTGAGCATGACCTCTGGCGCATTATCCGTCATCGCAACTACGCGACGCGCCTCGACTTCTATGAGGGTGGTGCGGTCGGCTCTCAGGTTCTTGAGTACCTCCGCCATCGCATCGCGCCGCGTCTGTTCATCCCGATCGGCGGGAACGGCAGACATCGTATCGGTCATAAAGACCGCAAATTGCTTATGTGAGAGAAACTCGCTCAGCAGTTCGATTGGGGACTCGATGAAGAGGCGCGAAAGCTCCGGCGCCCCACGGAACAAAGATCGTGCCATCCTGGCCACTCCTGCACATCCTGTTGATTGTTTTCCTTTCGGTTCAAATCCGCGGCAAGCCCTTTGCTCCGCTGAGGAAGAACTGCCGGGAGGACTCTTTTGGGTGTCGTGTCCCGATGCGGCACGGCAGCTGGCTTTTCTCCGATATTACGAACTCAGCCAGCTTAACAGAGCATGAAGCGACCAAATCCACTGCCCCCCGACC
>CAZUXX010000607.1:0-2772 GCA_964624215.1 uncultured Planctomycetaceae bacterium | reverse complement strand
GGTGAGTCGATACGAAGCTCCCGCAGGCGCAACCGCCCCCGGCGGACATGGTTGTCAGGCAGGTTCTGCCACGGCCAGCACGCTTCGTGGAGCAACACAGATCTCAACGACGAGCCGGATGATTCGAATCCTCCTTCTCGCTCTGCTGTTCACACTCCCGGCAGCGGCGTTGGCTGCGCGGCCGAACGTGATCGTCATCTACACCGACGATCAGGGGACGGTCGACGCCGGCTGCTTCGGATCTGACGATCTCACAACACCCCACATCGATGCACTGGCCTCGCGCGGGGTGCGTCTGACACAGATGTACGCCCCTTCGGCCGTCTGTTCTCCCTCACGTGCCGGTTTGCTGACCGGCCGGTTCCCGCTGCGGGCGGGAGTTCCGGGCAACGTGGCCTACCGCCCGGGACAGCCAGGCCTGCCATCGTCTGAAGTGACGATGGCCGAAGTCTTCAAACAGGCCGGATATGCAACGGGGCACGTTGGCAAATGGCATCTCGGGCATTCCCCCGAGACGATGCCCAACGGGCAGGGGTTCGACTCGTCGTTCGGTCACCTGGGGGGCTGCATCGACAACTACTCCCACTACTTCTACTGGAACGGTCCGAACCGGCACGACCTGTGGCGCGACGGAGAGGAGATCTGGCGGGACGGGGAGTTCTTTCCGGACCTGATGGTCGACGAATGCCTCCGGTTCATTGACCGGCAGAACAGCCGCCCCTTCTTCCTCTACTGGGCCATCAACCTGCCCCACTACCCCTTGCAGGGAACGGATCGCTGGCGCGAGCACTACCAGCACCTCGACCCGCCGCGGCAAATGTATGCGGCCTTTGTCTCGACGCTCGACGAGGCAATCGGACGCGTGCTCGCCCGGGTCACGGAGCTCGACTTGCAGGAGCAGACCATCATCGTCTTCCAGTCCGACCACGGACACTCGACAGAGGAACGCACGTTTGGCGGCGGAGGCAGTGCTGGTCCCTGTCGTGGTGCCAAGGGATGCCTGTTCGAAGGGGGGATCCGCGTTCCCTCGATCATTTCGTGGCCCGGAACACTCCCGCAGGGAGAGGTTCGCGACCAGTTCGCCACGGGGTGTGACTGGCTCCTCACACTCGTCGACTTATGTGGTCTCGAGAGTCCGGAAGTCCACCTCGACGGCCGCAGTCTGGCCCCCGTGCTCCGAGAGAACGCGGCCTCGCCGCAAGAGACGTTCTACTGGCATCTCGGTAGCGGGAGGCAGCCGCAATGGGCTGTCCGTAAGGGTGGCTGGAAGCTTCTCGGCAACCCCCGGGACACCAGCCAGCCGAAGTCCCTGCCAAACGGAACCGGACGGTTCCTCGTGAATCTCGACGAGGATCCTGGTGAGCAGCAGAATCAGGCTGAACAGCATCCGGAGATTGTCGCCGAGCTGGAGGCGATCCGGGAGCGGTATCTCGAGTCAATTCAGGGAACGCAATGACAGGACCGGCCGCGCCCGTGCCCGCCGAGGCGCCGCCTGAAGACAACTCTTCGTGCCAGGGATGGAGGAATGACGACCGCATCGGAGCGAGCGCAACAGAACGGTCTTCTGCGACAGACCCGCCGCCGGTTGAAGTACCGGATCTACGCACTGCGCCACCACTACCGCGACCGGTTTGCCTTCGTCCATATCAACAAGACCGGAGGCAGCAGCATTGAACGGGCCCTGCGGATCCCCTTCCGCCACGAAACGGCCCTCGAGCAGATCGAGCGCCTCGGTCCCGAACACTGGAAGCGCCGGCTGACATTCACCGTCGTCCGCAACCCGTGGGACAAGGTGGTCTCGCAGTACCACTATCGCTCGCGGCTCAACAGGCTGTCTCCTGATGAGAGGGAGGTCAGCTTCGATAAATGGGTCCACCGGACGTTCGGTGCCCAGGACTCGAAGTATTTCAATGTGCCACGGATGTTCATGCCACAAACCGCGTGGATCACCGACCACGACGGGACGATCCTGGTCGACCGTGTCTGCCGCTTCGAACGGCTTCACGACGACTTCCATGCGATCTGCCGAGAGCTGGGCATCAACGCTCAGCTGCCGCATCTGAAGAGTTCGCGGCATCGCCCGTACCGGGACTACTACTCGCCGTCGCTGCGCCGCATCGTCGAGGAGTGGTTCCGGCCAGACCTCGAACAGTTCGGGTACGAATTCTGATCGACCGGGCCGGTCGGAGTCCGCCCCGGCAATGCCGGTTTACGGAACAGACCACCCTACTTCGGCCTGCCGCGACGGGACTTCAGGGCGAACAGCCACCATTTGAGGTACGCGGGCATCCACTTCCACAGGCGGAAGTTGGACTGCCCGGCCGTGCGATCCCGCCACGTCGTGGGGATCTCGGTGATCGTCTCGCCCCGGGCGAAAGCCTTGGCAGTCAGCTCGAGGGCGATCTCGAAACCACGTTCACTCTCGATCCCCAGTTCGTTCACGAGTGCGGCATCGTACAGCCGAAAGTTGTTGGTCGCGTCATGCGTCGGGAAACCGGCCAGCCAGTGCAGCGACACCCCGGCAACGCGGCTGAGAATCCACTTGAGCAGCGGGCCACCAATCTGCCGGCCGCCATGCATGTAGCGGGACGCGCACACGACACGGCTCCCCTGATCATAGTGCCGCAGCATTTCGGGGATGTCGTTGAGATCGTCCGAGAGATCGGCCATCACCACCAGCGCCGGACCGCTGGACGCTGCTGCGAAGCCGGCCCGAATGGCGTTGGCCGGACCCCGGCCAAGGTCGTTGCGGACCAGTTGCATCCACGGACG
>CAZUXX010000606.1:0-2785 GCA_964624215.1 uncultured Planctomycetaceae bacterium | reverse complement strand
CCGTGGTGGAAGGACGGAGCCTCCATCGGTGCCCGTCGGGTGGTTGAGTCTGTTCGGGGGCCTTCAGTCTGCCTGGTCAGTTTCGGCAGCGAAGAGTCCGAGACCGGTGTAACGTCCGCCGCCGACGACAATGGGTCCTGGGATCTTGATCGGGTTGCCGGTTGAATTCTTCCAGTGAACCCGGACGTGGTATCGGGGGTAGTTGCGAAGATGCTGCGGGACGAAGTAACGGTCGACGCGCTGTGCTCCCGGCCAGTATCCGACGGGTCTCCAGTCGAGGTCGGAATGGTCGACGAGCTCACTGGCATAGCCTGCCTGTCTCAGTGACTTACGCAACAAGGCCTCTGTTTTGGCGGGCTTGTGGTCGTCGTGCCCCGGAAGGATGACTGGCGTGACGGTCGCCCAGGAATGCGAGGCGAATTGGGGGACATAGCGTCGAATGATGTTGTCTGACAGCGGGAGCGTGGTAATCAGAGCCTTGGAATGGCCCTGGTTATCCGTGAGTTCATTTCCGGCGAGCATCTTTCTCAGCGTCTCGATTTCGCGCTGTCGGCCTCCTGCCGGTACGTAGATCAGTCCGCGGCGGATCATTCCCACGTGTTGAGGCGGAAGGTCGGGTCGCCGTCGTTCGATACTAGGCAGCGGGATGTAGGCGAGCCGGTCGCGACCGACTGGGCGGTGATCCGGTTCGCCCTGTTGCTCTCCATGCCCCAGCACCAAGCGACCGACAGTTTCGTCAGACCAGCCGACTTCCCGTGCCATTTCGGCGACCGCGTGTCGGAGCATCCCAGCGACTTGTGGTCCCTTGGTGGAGGGAAACGCGCGGAATCCACCCCCATCGAGCCGCAGGAAGCCGAGGCCTACGATCGTGTGAAGAGGCGGGTCCCATGCACGACGATAGGACGCCATCGCGTAGGCCTGTTGCGGGAGCGGAGGGACGGGGACAAGCGTTTTGTTCGAGAGCCGGTTGAGAAAACGCTCGTGCCGTTCTTCGAGATAACGGCGTGTCGCGCAGCGAGGGATCCGCAAGAGAGAATGTCCGCTGGAGCCGGATGCTTCTCGTAAGGAGGGGATCCAGCGTTCGCAGGCCATTTCGCTGGCAGGGCTGGCCACCAGTTCGGCATGTCCAGCGACCAGGTCAAGCCCCCATCCGAGCCGGAACAGCCGGGATGCAAGATCACTGAGCACCTCGCAGTGCACGCTTGATGCGTCGTGTTGCTCGAGAGGGATGGTCCAGACAAAGACGACCGACTGCATTTCGCCGGGGTTTGCGCCGATGAGAGTGGGACGGATCTGCTTCATCGACTTGTGCTTGGCGGGTTGCGCGTCGTCGCTCGACTCGTTTCCGCGGCTCCACAGGCGTGCGACGATGTCCATTGCGTTGTTAGGAACGGCTGTCTGATACGGCGTGCCGGGCCGTGCCGGTGGGGCCACGATGGTGGGTGCGGGCAGGCCTGCGAGCCAGTCCAGTGCGGAAGCAACGGCTTCGGGGAGTGGCATGCGCCACCGTGCCGCGGCTGTCGCGAGCAATGCCTGGAAGAGACGCAGGGGTGACGGTGGCCACTCGGGTCCGCCGTTTTCCTTGCGTCCGTGGTAAGTGCCGTTGAGAAAGACGACAGAGATCCGGAACTCAGCCATTGGAGTCCCCCTTTTTCCCTTTGACGTCGCTCTTCGCCCGTTTCGTGTCGAAGGGGACGGTGCGGCTTTCACCGATTCCAAATGCCTCGGCGGCGGATTTCGCAAATCCCAGAGCGTCGTCGTGGGAGATGTCGGCCGGCTTTCGCTCGCCGTTTCCATAGATTTCGACGAACTCCCGAGGCTGCTCGGGGTTGATGACCAGATTGCATCCTTGGCGCAGATATCCTGTGGGGGAGTAGGTGAACGCCGTCAGGGCGAGTCCGAGAATATAGCGTTGGAGAGCCCGTTGATCGTTTTTGCCGTTTGTCCGACAGAGTTGGCGAAGAGCCGAGAGACTTAACGCGGCATCCCGGCGCACACCGCCGTCGGCGATGATTCCGCCGTGTGAGCCGGAGGCCGGCACGTGAACAAAACCTCGCTCCGAGTAGGCACCCTTCGCGGTCTTTGAGGTCGGTTCCGGCAGCAGCCCCTGGGCGACATAGTCTGTCGCGGGTATGTACTGTGCAGACCGAGTGAGCTTGCGGACGTTGAAGGCCCGGACTGTCGACGTGATGAGGCGGGGGAGCTTCGCCTGGGTGTCGCGTGAATCCCAAACGCCAAAGACAATCGAGGTGGGGGCGATCTTTGCAAGTGGAATGCAGTCTCCCTTGAGGACCGCTTTGAAGGCATCCTGGAGTTGCTGCTGCAGTTCGGAACAACGGACGAGTGCATCTCCGGCGCGATGTCCGGCGGCCAGAATGCTGACCTCGTGATCTCCCGCCTGAACGCGGATCTGAGGCACCAACCCGGCGTACTTTCCGTCGCACTCCCGGTCGTCAAAGATCGGCTCGATGCGGTTTGCCTGCGAGCCGACGCTATCAACGAGGCAGACATTCCTGCCTTCTGCAGGATCGCCAAACCAGTCGATGTTGTAGCCGCCGGCGAACGTCGCAGGGAAAAGGACACCGTCGGGGCCTTCGACAGGCATTAAGGATTCACGGATCACGAGTGCGGCAGGTCCGTCGTCGGCGAGGTAGTGGTCGTAAGCGTCGAGCTTGCTCATCGAGATTCTCCGTTCGGGTTCGCGGGAAGAAACGACTTGAGGTATTTGGTTCGATAGAGGAGTGGGAAGGTGTACCGACGCAGTCCTGGCACACCGAGAACACCG
>CAZUXX010000605.1:0-2794 GCA_964624215.1 uncultured Planctomycetaceae bacterium | reverse complement strand
GTCATCGCCACACAGAACCCGATCGAGCAGGAAGGGACCTATCCTCTTCCCGAAGCGCAACTCGACCGCTTCATGTTCAACATCAAGGTTGACTATCCCAACCTCGAGGAAGAGGAACGCATCCTCTCCACGACCACCTCGGGATACCGTCCCGAAGTCCGCAAGGTGCTGTCGGCCAAGGCCATTCTCTACCTGCAGCGACAGATCACGCAAATTGAGGTCGGCCCGCTGACGATCAGCTATATCGCCCGGCTTGTGAGGGCCACGCGACCGGCCGACGGCTCCGCTCCCCCCTTCATTCGCGAGCTGATCGACTGGGGAGCCGGACCTCGCGCCGGACAGTACCTGATTCACGGGGCGCGGGCGCTGGCAGCCATGGACGGTCGCCCCGCTGTGTCGCTCGACGACATTCGTCGCGTGGCGATCCCCGTCCTGCGGCACCGCATCTCGCCCAACTTCCAGGCGCAGGCCGAAGGCTACGACAGCGATGCCATCATCGCCCGGCTGATCGAGGAGATCCCCGAACCGACTGTCGCCAAGTACGCGTGAACCACCCCAGAGCCCCCCGCCTGGCCTGGCACGGTCGCCAGTCAGTTCGACGTCAGTTCGAATGCGAAGTCGTTCTGCCCCGGCGTAATGTCGACGACCAGCCCCGTCTCCTGCGACGCGAGCATGTGTGCATCGTCGATCGTCGGCCGCGGCTCGACACTCCCCAGCGAGACGACGACCACACGGTGCCGTCCCACGACCGGCGCCGCACGGCCTGAAAGATTGAACTGGCCCCGGGAGATCATCGCGGTTGACGTTGGCAGGCACTCGTGCCTGTCGACGGTCGGATCGGGAACAAACGCAACCATCCCCCACCGCAGCGGGCTTCCGTCGAGCATCACGCGACCCTGCACATTCGCCCGTTCCCGCGGAGCGAGGAACCCGTTGACTTTCAGCCAGTCATGCAGCCGCGTCGACCACGTATTCAGAACAGGATCAGCCGGAGCCAGCCCCACGCCGTGCGGCCCGTTCTGATAGATATGCAGCTCTGCCGGAACTCCGTGCTCCACGAGTGCCCGGTAGTACACAAGGCTGTTCTGCGGCGGCACGCCGGTATCGGCCGTCGTGTGGAACAGGAACGTCGGAGGTGTCTCCGCGGTCACCCGGGTCTCTGTCGACAGCGACTCGACCAGTGCCGGATCAGGGTTCTCGCCGAGCAGGTTCCGCCGGGAACCAGTGTGCCCGAAATCTGACTTCAGACTGATCACCGGATACGCGAGGATCGAAAAATCGGGACGGCAACTGGCACGATCAATCACGTCTTTTGCTTCGGGATCACCAGCGTCGAAGTGTGTCGACGCCGTCGACGCCAGATGACCTCCGGCCGAGAACCCCATCACGCCGATTCGCTGGGGATCGATCCCGAAGTCATCAGCTCGAGACCGCACCAGACGAATGGCCCGCTGGACATCCTGCAGCGGCGCCGGATGCTGATACCGCCGCCCGAGGCGATACTTCAGAACCACGCCGGTGACTCCGATGGTATTGAAAAACTTCGCAATCTGATGCCCCTCGTGATCGAACGCCAGTGCGCCGTATCCGCCGCCCGGGCAAATCACAACCGCGGTGCCCGTCGCATTCTCACCGGCCGGATAGATCCGGATCGATGGCTTGTCGACCCCCTCATTACCGACCGCACCGGGGGCCCCCTCCGGCCACAGCAGGAGGGGCTCCGGCCCGACCTCCTCCGCCGCCAGCCCAACCGGCAGCAGCATGAGTCCCGCGAACACGCACAAGACCGCGCGGCTGGTCGAAACGAAGCCAGACTGTCTCATCAGTGGAGTCTCCAGGAAGATTGCAGGATCAGTCGCCCGTCAACGCTCAACAGTTTAAACCGCATCCGGCCGGAATCGCAGTGACTCAAGCGACCGCAACCCGAAGCAGTGCGACCAGTCGTCATCCACGCTGCAGTATCGCCCTCGTTCGCCCAGGCGTCCTGATTTGCCAAACGGACTTCTTGCCATCCCGCATCGGTTTCGCTCCGCGTAAGGACATTCCACAATAGGGCCGCTTCTCGTCCGGTTGCTCGCAGCAGTCCTCTCCGTGCCCGAACTCGTTCTGGAACCCGTCTGGTCGTGGCCGCTCATCGCGCTGGCGAGCGGAGCCCTGCTGGGCGTCGTCCTCCTCACGTACCCGCCACGCGTTCGCCACTTGCCCCCATGGCACAGGCGACTACTGCTCACGCTCCGACTGCTGGCCGCGGGAGTGCTGATCTTTTCGATGCTCCGGCCCGCGGTCCGCTACACCGAGACGGACAAACAGTCTGCACAACTGATTCTGCTGGCCGACAAAAGTCGCAGCATGAGCACGGCCGACGGGCCGGGAGGACTCACCCGGCGGGAAGCCCTGCTGCAGACGATTGAGAACAACAAGCTCGCTCTTGAACAACTCGCACAGAACGTCGAACTGAGGTTCATCGACTTCGATACCGAGCTGACCCCCGTCGATGAATTTGCCAACGACACCGACGGCCCACAGACGGCGATCGGCCGCGTTCTTGAAGAACTGGCGCGCGAAGATGTCGGCAAGCGACTCGTCGGCATCGTCCTGATGAGTGCCGGGGCTCAGCGGGTCGTCGGGCAGGATACCGTCGATCCCCGCGCCGCGGCCCGTCGGCTGGCGGAACTGCGAAGCGTGCCCGTTCACACCGTCACGTTCGGATCGTCCGACCTCACCGGCGCTGGCCTCGATCTCGCCGTCGAAGATGTGATCGTCGATCCCCTGGCGTACGAGAAGAAGACGGTCC
>CAZUXX010000604.1:0-2800 GCA_964624215.1 uncultured Planctomycetaceae bacterium | reverse complement strand
ATCGGACAGCCATCCGGCTGGAGAAACGCGGCCACCGTGCAACAGCCGAAGGGACTCGCCCCTGTACATGACAAAGACCAAGAGCAGCCTGGCAGGTCAGGCTCCCGCCTGACTCGAATCGGGGACTCAGCCAACAGTCGCCGGGAGCCATGTTCTTGGTGACGTGCCGTCACGGCGCTAACCTGCTCGGCGTGCGAGCGAAGCGGACGCTCTTCTCCCGATCGCACACTCGCCCGCCTGCGGAATGAGGGCGTGCGTCGGCGACTGCTCTTTCAGCAGCTCAGGGCCACGGGTGACCCCCCGCCGCACCGGCGATCCGGGACACGACCTACCCGGCCTTGGCCTCGTCGACCTTCGTGCATTTCCCGATTTCTCGCACCGCCTGACGAAGTCGCTGGCTGTTCTCCACGATCGCCAGACGCAGGTAGCCCTCGCCATCGTTCCCGAAGCCGCGACCCGGCGAGACGGCGACACCCCCTTCGCGCAGCAGGTGCATCGAGAAGTCGATCGATCCCATCCGAGCCCACGGTTCAGGAATCTTCGCCCAGACGAACATCCCCGCTTTCGGACGTTCGATCTCCCAGCCCAGCCGTTCCAGCCCTTCGCACAGGACGTCCCGACGTTTCTGGTACTCCGCCGCCAGGCTCTCGATCGACGCATCGCAATGCCTCATGGCGACGATGGCAGCAATCTGGATCGCCTGAAAGATTCCGTAGTCGTAGTAGCCTTTGATCGTCGCCAGGGCCCGCACCATCTCGTGGTTGCCCGAGCAGAAGCCGATCCGCCAGCCCGCCATGCTGTAGCTTTTGCTCATCGACGTCAGTTCCACACCAACATCGATGGCTCCCTCAGACGCGAGAAAGCTCGGTGCCCGGTAGCCGTCAAAGCAGATATCCGCGTACGCAAAGTCGCTGATCACAAGGAAACCGTACTTCTTGGCGAGATGCACCAGGTCGTCATAGAACCCCTGCTCCACCACCGTCGAAGACGGATTGTGGGGGAAGTTCACAATCACGACCTTCGGCCTGGGGTACAGATTCTCGCACGTATACGCGACGTTCTGCAAAAACAGCTGCGGGTCCCGCACGTCGAGTGCGATGACGTTCCCGGCGGCAAGCATCACCGAATACATGTGGATCGGAAAGGTCGGCGACGGAGCAATCGCCGTATCCCCCGGGCCCATCAGGGCCAGGCACATGTGCGAGAAACCTTCCTTCGAGCCGATCGTCGCAATGATCTCCGAATCCGGATCGAGCCGCACGCCGTACCGTTTCCAGTACCGCTTGGTGACCTCCTTGCGAAGGTTCCCCAGTCCATTCGACACCGAGTAACGGTGGTTTCGTGGATCCTGCAGCGCCTCCGCCAGCTTCTCCTGGATCATCGGATCGGGAGCATCCGTCGGGTTCCCCATCCCCAGGTCGATGACATCGACCCCCTTCACTCGCAGCTCGTACTTGAGCTTGTTGATTTTCCCGAACAGGTACGGCGGCAGTCGCCGGACCCGGTCAGCGACCGGGATCGAGAACGGATTGTCGCTGAACGGAACTTCCGATTCGCTGCGCATAGGAACACACGGAGAACGGCGCGAGGACCGCAAACGAAGTGATGGCCGGGCGGCTGAAGGCCGTTCCTGGGATCAGCGCACACCCGGACCGTGAAAAGGCGATTCTACGCACCGGACCAACGGCACGCGAGAGAGGTTCGTTGCTTCTGCAGCGAAGATCATCGCCAGCACCCGGCGAAATTCCCACGCAGCACGCAGCGACCCTACCGTGGTGAAAGTACGGCCGTCATGTTGCGGCCGCCTTCCATCGACGGAGATTTCTCGACCTTCGCGATATCTTCCAGGTTCGCGATGATCTGATGCAGCATCTCACGACCACGGTCGTGGTGCGCGTTCTCGCGGCCACGAAACATCACGTTCAGCTTCACCTTGTCCCGGGCCTCCAGAAACTGGCGCGCCCGCTTCATCTTGAACTCGATGTCGTGCTCGCCGGTCTTCGGACGCAGACGGATCTCCTTGACCTGCGTCTGGTGCGTCTTCTGGTTCTTCTGGGACTTCTTCTTCTGCTCGTACTTGAACTTTCCGTAGTCCAGGATGCGGCACACGGGAGGTCGTTCATTTGGAGCGACTTCCACGAGGTCGAGCCCGGCGTCCCGAGCAATCTGCAGAGCTTCGGCAGTGGGTATGATCCCCAGCATCTCGCCGTGGTGATCAACCACCCGGACCGGGGACAGACGAATCTGTTCGTTCAGCCGGTGTCCGGGGTTTGCAGCAGGTGTGTGTGCCATTCCGTTCTTTGTTGGGCCTTAAGCGTTGCGCAGCACGACGATATGCAGCGCCCAAAATCCTTGTAGTGGGCATCTCTCTTGCCGTCAAGAAGTCTCTGACGGCAGGCGGAGGTACTCACCGGCAAGGTGTCGCGAGCGTTTCAGAATTCGCCGCTCGCATCCGCATTATACGCAAGCGACGCTGTCAGGTGGTCAAACCCCGCCTGCAGGTCATCCAGCTCGTGATCGGTCGCCTGTTCGACAAGCAGGACTGTGGTCGTCCCGGCCGACGAGCAGCGGATGTGGGCCGTGTTCGTCAGCTCCAGGCATACAAACTCCACATCGCGCCCGATGGCAGGACGGCCCGCGAGAACTCCCTCGACAGGATAATCGTCCAGCTCGTCGTTCTACTCTCGGAAGGCATCCATCTCCGTACGCAGGATCAACTCGGGAGACGGAGCATCATACAACAGCTTCACCGACCAGAATCCGGTCTGCTCCTCTGACTCCGGCTGCACTGTCACACTGA
>CAZUXX010000603.1:0-2812 GCA_964624215.1 uncultured Planctomycetaceae bacterium | reverse complement strand
GATCGTCCCGGTAGTAGTCGCGGTTCGAGATCCCCATGAAAGACAGCCCACCCTGGCCGAACGTTGAAGGGAGCGGCGGCACGAGCCGGCTCTGTGGAGGGCAGTCTAAAGAGGTGTCCCGGGCCTTGCCAGATCGTTCGGATCTCCCCGCGGGACGACGGGACAGCGATGGAATTCGTCGCACCGGTTGATGCGGATCGCAATGACCGAAGCGAGGCAGCCGGCGCGGGGGCGTCGCGTTCGCGTTCGGCTTGGTTTACAGTGCCGTTGTTCGTTTGTGGCCCGCTTTGGGAAGTGAGTGCTGATGTCTGCGAGTGATCGGTTTCAGGTGATTTCCCCGGATCAGGTGACGGCGTCTGGCGTGGCGACGCTGTCGGAGCGGTACACGGTGATTTCCGGGCAATCACAGGTTGAACCGGCGGTGATCACGGAGCGGATGCGGGACTTTGAAGTCGATCCGAACCTGGTGGCGATCGTCCTGACGGCTCCGGAAACGCCGTCCCTGCACCGTGCGCGGGAGATCCTGCCACACTCGCTGGGTGCGCTGGTGGTCGAGCCGCTCGAGGAGGATGTCCTGCTGGTGCCGACGAACCATCTTCAGTCGGCGATTGCGGAGGTCGATGCCGGTGGGGGGGACCGGTCGTGGCGGATTCTTGCGGCGCTGTCGGCGGGGGGGATGGTGAGCTGGGTTGAGCGAGCGGGGATCGCGCCTGCCGGGCGGGACTTGCCGGCCCTGGCCCCCGGAGCGCCGGGGCGTGAACGTCACTGGCTCCGGCACTTGATTGAACAGCGTGTGGAGGCGCTGCGGCCGGGGGCTGCGTCGCCGGTCAACTGCACGGCGGTAGCGGCGGGGCTCTTGCAGATTCATGACTGGCTGGACCGTTCCCATGAGTATTCGCAGTCGATCGAGGGGCAGGGGCGGCACTCGGACGGGGACTACTGGCACGCGATCATGCATCGCCGCGAGCCGGACTACTCGAACGCGAAGTACTGGTTCCGCCGTGTTGGCCGGCACCCGATCCAGGACGCTCTGGGACAGATTGCGAGCGAAATTCTCCAAGAGTGCGATGACGCGTCGGCGGCAGAGTGGGCGGGGCGGCTAACGCAGGGGGGATGGGATTCGTTTGCGTTTGTGGACCTGTGCCAGTCGTGCGCCCGGGACGGAGAAACGCCGCTGGCAATGGCGGCGCGGAGGATCCAGCGGGAGGAGATGTTCCTGTTGCTGAGTCAGACGGCGCAGGATGCGTTCGAGCACTTCGGATAACCCGAGGTGTCGTCGGCACACCGGCTGAGGTGGAGGAGGCGTGCGTCGTGAACGAACGAGGGGCTGCGCAGGGTGTTGTGGCGGTGGCAGGGTGATCCGGCTGATCGGCTGTCACGATTGAGCGTGCGTTGTGCGCTGATGGTCTGATGGAGCCGGCGTGTGGTGATTCGGCCGATGCGTCAGGCATGGGCTGTCCTGCCTGGGGTGCGACTGCCGGCGATGCCATGGCTTCTGTGAAAGCACCCTAAGAAAGGGCTGTCCGGATCGTCAGTCAGATGGTGGCCTGGCGATCCCGCCCGGTCGACCGAGTGCAGTTATGCCTTTAAACGGTCACGCCCCCGACGACTGGGTGACCGCGGCGCTTCATCGGTACGAAACGCCGCTGGTTCACTATGCGCAGCGGATCACTGGAGACGCCGAACGTGCCCGGGATGTGGTGCAGGAGACGTTTCTGAAGTTGTGGCAGGAACCACGGGAGTCGGTGGACGGGCATCTCGCCCAGTGGCTGTACACGGTCTGTCGCAATCAGGCGCTCGATGTCCGACGCAAGGAGTCGCGGATGGTTGCTGTTTCTGATCCTCCGGTGTTTCAGGTGGACGATCGTCAGCCGAATCCGGCCCGTGTCGAAGAGGCCCGGGAGGAAGTCCACGGAATTCTGGAGCTGATGAACGGGTTGCCTGTGAACCAGCAGGAATGCATCCGACTGAAGCTGCAGCACGGGCTGAGCTACCGGGAGATCAGCGGTGTGACGGGCCTGAGTGTTTCGAATGTCGGCTTTCTGATTCATACAGGTTTGAAGACGCTCCGTGCGAAGGTGAGCCGGCGGCAGTCGCTGGAATGAATTGAACTTTGAACCGGTTTCGGGAACGTCCTGATTCGAGTCTCTTCTGGCGGGTGGTGATCGGTGCCGGTTGCCGCGGCCGTCATGATGAACGGATGCGGCGGTTGTGGACGCTGATCCGTTCCAACTGGTGGGGCCAGTCCCAACCTACGGTGAAGTCATGTCACGCAGTCCTGTTACTCCCGACGACCCGCGACTGACCGCCTATGTGCTCGATGAGCTCGCTGCTGACGAGCGGTCGCGTCTTGTACAGGCGATCGCGTCGTCTCCCGATGTCCGTGCCGCGGTCGACGAAATCAGGTCGACTTCGAGTGTGTTGTTTGCTGCGCTGCAGTTGGAGTTGCAGTCGGGTTCTCTCGTGGGTGACGAAGCGCAGGGAGAGAATCGGGGTGGCGAACCGGCCCGGGTCGTTGTTGCGACCGGAGAGCAGCCGCGACGCCGGCGGGGGTCGTTTGTGCTGGCGAATGTGGTGACGATTCTGATGGTGGCCGGGCTGGTGATCGGACTCAACACGGCTCCCGAAGGCGATGTGGGCACCTTGGACGAACTGGTGCCGATGGACGAGGAGTTTGAGGCGGCTTCCCCCATCGAGAGTGGGGCGACGGAGCAAGCGTGGCCTGGGGAGAGGTATCTGCTGACGGAAACATCCCCGGGCGGGCCTGGAGACCTGATGGTGGAGTGGAAGGAGGCGCATCCGGTTCGTCCAG
>CAZUXX010000602.1:0-2815 GCA_964624215.1 uncultured Planctomycetaceae bacterium | reverse complement strand
CTCAGGCCGAGGAGGCACCACGCGCCTAGATCTGGACGTTCCTCATCGTGCTGGAGCTGGGCCTGCTCGTCTTCGAGGTCTTCATGACCCGCCGTCTGCTGAAGGGCGGCTACGAAGTCGCCTCCGAAGACGCCTGAGCCTGATCCGGGCCCGGGCACGCCATCTCACCGGAGGGTCAACGACGTTCGCACCGCTTCCGCAGCTCACGTCACAGGTTCGAGCAACGGGTCACTCAGGGCTCGACAGGAGCCGTTTGAAACGCCGATTTCGTACGGGCGACGTTCGGCGATCTCCGCAACCGGCTTCTCGGCCGCGAAGTACAGGAACACCGGCAGACCGCAAAAGCACTCGTGTGGAGGAGCCGTCAGCGGACGCAGCCCGTTCTCACGAAAGTAACGTCGCATCGCACGCCGCGACTGGTACAGCGTGTCTCCCAGCCATCCCGGAATCCTTCGGCCGGTCCAGCGGTAAACGTGGCCGTTGACGATCGACCGCAGCCCGTAGAACACCCGCTTGTAGCAGCGTGAGGTCAGCGCATCGTGAATGTGGTAGCCCAGTCCATGCGCCGAAAGCTGAACCCGTCCACCCGGCTTGAGCACCCGGGCGACCTCGGCAATCACACGGCGCTCGTCGGTGTAGGGCAGAACAACCCGGCTGACTACCAGATCAAACGTGTTGTCGGCAAACGGGAGCGATTCGCCATGCGCCTGAACCACCGGCAACCCCCGGTCGCGACAGTGCGCGACCGCTTGCGGACACGGATCAAGTCCGATCGCCTCGCAGCCTCGCTGCACCAGCGCCTGCAGCTGATTCCCTTCCCCACATCCCAGATCAAGCACGGACAGCCCGGAATGAACCTCTTCCAGATCAATCTCGCGCAGGCGGATCTCCCGCCGTGAATGGCAACGGCCGCTCATGGTCATTGGTATTCCCTCCGGATACCGGCATTCTGCATTCTTCAGGCAACCTGGTCCTGCAGAACCGCGGATCCGGCATCGCAAGTCCCGAAGACCAATCGAAACACGGCGCACCAACCGCTACGTCCCGAACTGCCACCCGCCGCCCACCCCTCTCCGTGACCAGCCCGGAGACACGCCGGCACCGGCGGGGCCATCACGCCGTCGGCGAAAATCCTTCGCGCGGAGAGCGGTGAATCACCGCCTGCTGACGCGACTGAAGCTCAACCGCTTCGCTTTCAACCGCCATAACAGCATCCCGGGTGGTGAGGATCTCCAGGAATACATCAAATGTTGCCGTTTCACCCGGCTGCAGCACCCGCACCCGACCCTGTTGCCGTTCGAACGATTTGAAGTTCGGATAGTTCGTCCCCGGCTCAATCCCCGTGACATACCCGTCCTGCTCGGCCTGCGTACATTTCCATACTGTCAGGCAGGGCAACTGTTCCACCGGCGCTCGAACGACAAAACCGCAGTCATTTGCCGCACTCCGCAGCAGCGCCAGCGAGCGGCCACCCGAATCGGGCAGCGGCTGGAAGAAGTAAGCCTGTTCCGTGTATCCCGGCGTTGGGCCGGAACAGGTCGCATAGTTGTCAATACCCTCCGCTGCACGCGGGTCACGCGGTGCCACCTGCGCCGCCGGCAACACCACTTCCGATCCGTCGCCCAGAAACGGGGGCCCCACGTTGATGTGATACAGCAGCTGCAGTTCGGCCGGCGACGAGGCAAGATTCGTCACCCGGTCTGCAATCTCGATCGTTCGTCCGCCGGGAGCAAGCGACACCCGCGATTCCAGCCGCAGTTGAGGCCCGAACATCGTGCATTCGTCGACGATCCCCCTCAGCCCGATGCGGCCATCCTCCTCAACAAACGCGTCCACCCGGTGGGCAGGCAGATTGGCAATCCGGCCGTGCAGCGTCAGTTGTGACTCAATCGGACTCGGCATGTCGTCATCGACACCGGGCGGTCCGTTGAACGCCAGACCACAGCGGCACAACAGCTCGTTGAACCCGTCGAGCCAGCCCAGCCCGTTGCGGGCATTGAGCTGAACAAACTGCGGATGCACCGGCCGCCGCACCGGAGACTTCCACCCGACCGGCAACCCGTCACAGTCCGCATTCCACAGCCCCATTCCCCGCGTCGGCAGCACCCGCACCGCCAGCGACCCACTCCGCAGCGTGACCACGTCCACTCCGTCCGAGAGTCCTCCGAACAGTCGCTGCAGGTCGATCGACCAGTCACCTGCACTCCGCGGAGCAGCGGTACTTTCCGCATCCAGCGAATGTGGCATGCTCGGGTACAGGCCGGCATCGGTATCAATCAGCGTTGTCGTGAACGGGGGCATCAGTCCAGGCTCCTCATCGGTGTTCTTTACAATCTACCGGTTCCCGGGAAAATCGACACAGCGCACCAAACTTTGTCAGGATCCCGATGACCATCGACACCGATAGGGCTCCTGCAGACGGCGATCACTCCCCTCCGATCACAACCCCGGAGCCGCCGCTGCCTGTCTCAGATGTCGAATTCCTCGACGACGACAGCCTCGCGCAATCCCTGAGAGTCTACCATTGGGTGATGCTGTTCCTCGCGGCGGGAGTCATCCTGGCCGCGTTCCTGCTGCAGGTCAGAAGCGATCAGCGGGTCGAATTCCGTTTCGCCCCCGGCTATCCCCTTCCGGAATCATGCCACGCACGCAAGTTTCTCAATCAGGATTGCCCCGGGTGTGGGCTCACCATCAGTTTCAACTACCTCGCAGAAGGTAATATTTCCTCCTCCCGGGCGGTCCAGCCTCTCGGATGGCTCCTCGCGCTGATCACCCTGGAGCAGCTTCCATATCGTCTCTGGGCCATCCGGCACCG
>CAZUXX010000601.1:0-2815 GCA_964624215.1 uncultured Planctomycetaceae bacterium | reverse complement strand
ACGTCTGGAAATGGTACCGCATGCACGGCAGAATTCATCCGGAGACACACCGGGGCCGCCAGTGACGCCAGGGGAGTGCCGATGACGATTGCCGAATTGATGTTGCCTGAACTCGAACGTGAAATGGCACGCACACGGACGGTGCTCGAAGCGGTGCCAGCCGACCGGCTCGATTGGAAGCCGCACGAATCTCTGCGAACGATCGGCTGGAATGCGAATCACCTGGCCGAGATCGTTGGCTGGACGCCCCGGATTCTCGAACAGAGCGAGTTTGATTTCGCCCCGATTGATGGCCCCAGGTACGAAACTCCCTCCCTCACCGACCCCGCCGAAATCGTTGCGATGTTTGATCGGGGACTCGAGGCGGCTCGCACCGCCCTTGAAAACGCGACCGATCAGCTCCTCGCGGAGGACTGGACCATGAAAGAGGGTGGCCAGGTGTTCTTCACCATCAGCAAGGGAGAGTGTGTACGGACCTGGGTGCTGAACCACACCGTGCATCACCGCGGAATTCTGTCGGTCTATCTGAGAATGGCAGGTGTCGATCTGACGCCTGTCTACGACAGCTGAGTGTGGCCGCTCTTGAGACTGCCCGGTTCCCGCGTGTCACCCGCCACGGCCCGGTCGGTCAGGCCGGAGTTGCACTCTTCAGTCCGCTCCGGCCATGATGGCGCCCATTCCTGCACCTTCTCGATTCGCGGAGATCGCTCGATGTCGCGGTTTGCACTCGCTGCGCTGGTTGTGTGTCTGGGGTCCGTTCGGCTGCTGGGAGCCGACGACGGCTTTCAGCCTCTCTTTGACGGCCAGTCGCTCGAGGGGTGGCACGGAGAGCAAGCGTTCTGGTCCGTCCGCGACGGCGCCATTGTCGGCAAGTGCGACGGCAACATCCCGGCAAACACCTTCCTGATCACCGATCGCGAGTTCGACAACTTCATCCTCAAGGTCAAATTCCGCCTCCACAACCACAAGGGCAACAGCGGAATCCAGTTTCGCAGCGAAGAGCTTCCCGCCACCGGAAACAGACCGAAATTTGTCATCAAGGGCTATCAGGCCGACATCGCCGACAATCACTACATGGGGATCCTGTATGGCGAAAGTACCGGCCGCGGCATCATTGTCGACCTGTCGCCTGATCTGAGGGAAAAGGTTGCCAATGCGATCAACCGGGACGGCTGGAACGAGTACGTGATCGTCGCCAACGGCGACCACATCACCCAGACTCTCAACGGGGTCAAAACCGTCGACATCAAGGATCCGGAAGGAGCCCGCAAAGGCGTCATCGCCCTGCAGCTTCATAGAGGGCACGACATGGAGATCTCCTTCAAGGACATCCTGATCAAGCCGCTCCAGACCAGCGAGTGATTTTCTCGTACCCGAATGGTGCCGGTGAACGCTCCTGCGTTCCGTCCGCGACGACAGCACACCGTGCTGAGTGAGCCTGGCGATGGAGTTCCTGCAACTGATCGACACGCATACGGGCGGTGAGCCGACGCGGGTCGTCGTTGACGGCTTCCCCGATCTCGGCGACGGGACTCTCGCCGAGAAACGCGAGGTGTTCCGATCGAAGTTCGACCGTTACCGCAGTGCCATCATCGACGAGCCACGTGGCTCGGATGTCATGGTCGGGGCGTTGCTCTGCGAGCCCACCGATCCCTCCTGTGCCGCCAGAGTCATCTTCTTCAACAACGTCGGAATGCTCAACATGTGCGGGCACGGAACGATCGGTACGGTCGTCGCCCTGGCACATCTCGGTCGACTTGGTGTCGGCAGGCACAAACTGGAGACACCGGTCGGGATCGTCCGGGTCCACTACCTCGGCGGGGCCCGGGTGGAGTTCGAGAACATTCCCGCTTACCGGTTCAAACAGGATGTCGTCGTCGATGTCCCGCAGAAAGGCCCCGTTCGCGGCGACATCGCCTGGGGAGGGAACTGGTTTTTTCTGGTCGACAACCACCGCGAGGCCATCATTCCTGCGAACATCCCCGGACTCACCGAGATCGCCTTGGCAATCCGCGAGAACCTGCACCGACAGCAGATCACCGGAGCCGACGGGGCCGAGATCGATCACATTGAGCTGCATGGACCGCCACTCGATCCCCGGAATGATTCACGAAACTTCGTGTTGTGCCCCGGGAGGGCCTTTGACCGCTCCCCGTGCGGCACCGGCACCAGTGCCCGCGTCGCCTGCCTGTACGCACAGGGGAGGCTTGCTCCCGGTGCGACCTGCCGGCAGGAAAGCATCGTCGGCAGCGTGTTTGAAGCCTCCTGTCGAATCGGACCCGACGGAGAAATCCTGCCGAAGATCACTGGCTCCGCATATGTTACCGGAGAGATCCGGCTGATCCTGGACCCCGACGATCCATTCTGCTGGGGGCTGCGCGTCCCCGCCGCCACCCCCGTTTAACCTTTCAAGACCTTCGCGACGATGGCCCGCCTTTCCTCGACTGGACACGACATCGCCCCGCTGCCGCCAGAGAAGATCAGCGAACTCGCGAGGGGGCTGACCCCCGACGAGCGCCGGATTTTGCTCGATCGCGGTACCGAGAGGCCCTTTTGTAGCACGCTGTTGGACAACAAGCACGCGGGAACGTACATCTGCCGCCTGTGCGGGCTTCCGCTGTTCTCCTCCGGAGCGAAGTTCGACTCGGGCACCGGGTGGCCAAGTTTTTTCGAGCCGTTTGACCCTGAGCACGTAAATGAGCTCGAGGACACCAGCCACGGGATGCGTCGTGTGGAGATCCGCTGCCAGCGCTGTGACTCTCACTTGGGACCCGTCTTTCCCGACGGCCCTCCTCCCACCGTCCTTCGCTACTGC
>CAZUXX010000600.1:0-2815 GCA_964624215.1 uncultured Planctomycetaceae bacterium | reverse complement strand
TGGGAATAGTTATCGATACAACCGCCCATGTGGCCAAAAGAATAGTCAAAGCCCTGTTGGTTGGGCATCATCGAGGGGGAGTAGCCGAGGTGCCATTTTCCGATATGCCCGGTGGCATAGCCAGCGGATTGAAACACCTCCGCTTTCGGGGACACGATGTCGCCGTGATCCAGGTCTTTGACCCGGCCGAGCAGGACTTCCCGTTCGAGGAACCGACCGAATTCGCCGGGCTCGAGCACTCCGGCCACGAAGAAGTCGAGCCCCGCGCACTCCGATCAGCCTACCAGCAGGAGTTCGAACGCTTCCTCCAGCAGGTGCGGGAGATCTGCGTCGAACTGCAAATTGACCACATTCTCGCCCGAACCGACCAACCGTTCGATCAGTTGCTCGCACGATTCCTCTCCCGCCGCGGCGGTCGCTAGAACGCATCGAAAATCACCGGCGTAATCCCCGGCCACCACGAGTTCTCCTTTCGCGCGGCAAGTGATCGACCTGCCAGTGGTTCAAAACCGGCAGTGAGAACGATCGCGGAGATCCGGCTCAATTCCCGCCGGTTCATACGGACCCAGGCCGCCGGCCGGCAGATTTTCGCTTCTGAACACGCCCCTGCCTCCCTATGATCCCCCGGCAATCCACCGTCGGAAGTGGTCCGGCGGTGGAAGCTGTCAGGGAGGAGTGACACGTTTATGGCGACTGCGGCGAAGTCGGCCACGAAGAAATACACCGGGGCAGACATCGAGGTCCTCGAAGGGCTGGAGCCTGTTCGGCGCAGGCCCTCCATGTACATCGGTGGCGTCGATGCCCGCGGATTGCATCACCTCATCTGGGAGATTGTCGACAACTCGGTCGACGAGTTCCTGGCAGGGGAGTGCGATCGCATCGACATCACACTGCACAAGGATGGCTCCTCGATCACAGTGACGGACAACGGTCGCGGAATTCCTGTCGATCCGCACCCCAAACTGAAGAAATCAACGCTCGAGGTCATCCTCACCACCCTCCACGCCGGCGGAAAATTCTCCAACAAGAACTATCTCCGCAGCGGCGGTCTGCATGGCGTCGGCTCCTCGGTCGTGAACGCCCTCTCCGAAGAAATGGTCGCCACCGTGCACCGCGACGGATTCGAGTGGGTGCAAAGGTACAAACGCGGCCGGGCGACCACGCCCGTCAAGAAAGTGCGCCCTCTCCGTGGACGTGGAACCTCGATCTTCTTCCGGCCCGATGCCGAAATCTTCCGACGCGTCCAGTTTCACTCCGAGACGATCCGGCAGCATCTCGAAGACATCTCCTACATCCACGCCGGACTGAAGATCAACTTCAACGACGAGGTCCGCGGCGAAAAATTTCAGCTGCATCATCCCGAGGGGATCGCCGGCTACCTCACCAGGATCATTGACGAAGACAAGCGGCGGCCCGTTCACGAAGCCGTCTTCAGTGCCGACAAGGACGAAGACAGCATCCGCGTTGCTGTCGTCCTGCAATGGACGGAGTCGACCGACGAGCACATTCGCAGCTACGTCAACGGCATCCGCACACGCGCCGGAGGGACGCACGAGTCCGGCCTCAAGTCCGCCATTGCGCGGGCGATCAAGAACTACATGGAGGTCCACAACATCCGGCAGAAAGGGCTGACGATCACGCCCGACGATATCCGCGAAGGTATCGTGGCGATCCTCTCGACCTTTCATCCCGAGCCGATGTTCCAGGGGCAGACGAAGGACCGACTCAATAACCCCGAAATGAGCTCCCTCACCGACGGCGTCGTGCGACCCGCGATGGAGACCTGGCTGAACGGCAATCCCTCCGCCGCCGATGCCATCGTCGGACGCATCATCATGGCGACAAAGGCTCGCGAAGCCAGCCGCGAAGCGGTCTCAACGGTGCGGCGAAAGGGGCATGGCACGCGCCGCTCAAACCTGCCGGGCAAGCTCCTCGACTGCCGCTCAACCAAACCGGAAGAGTGCGAACTGTTCATCGTCGAAGGACAGTCGGCCG
The DNA here is from genome assembly GCA_964624215.1 of uncultured Planctomycetaceae bacterium. Taxonomy (GTDB): domain Bacteria; phylum Planctomycetota; class Planctomycetia; order Planctomycetales; family Planctomycetaceae; genus CAZUXX01. The sequence continues at coordinate 820 of CAZUXX010000600.1, read as the reverse complement.
GGGGGACGGCCGCCAGTGGACGCGATTCCGGTCGGCAGGCCGTGCTCCCCCTCAAGGGGAAAATCCTCAACACCGAATCGCTCGCCCTCAAAAAGGTCCTGGCCAACCAGGAGGTCAAGGACCTGGTCGAGACGCTCGGGACAGGCATCGGTCCGAATTTCGATCCGCATCGTCTCCGCTACGACAAGATCATTCTGCTGATGGACGCCGACAGCGACGGCTACCACATCAGCACGCTGCTCCTGGCGTTCTTCTTCCGGCACATGCTGGATCTCATCAAGCTCGGCAAGGTCTATCTCGCCCAGCCTCCGCTCTACAAGATCGAGCACGGTCGACAGCGTTTCTATGCCCGGGACGACGCCGAGAAAGAAGAGATCCTCGAACGCCTTGGGGACTCCGCGAAAGTCGACGTTCAGCGGTTCAAGGGCCTTGGCGAAATGAATGCCGAGCAACTCAAGGAAACCACGCTCGACCCGACCCGGCGTGTCCTGCTGAGGGTCGACATCGACAGCGCCATTGAGGCGGACCGGGTCTTCTCGCAACTCCTCGGCAAAGACCCCTCCGAACGCTACCGCATCATCATGGAAGAAGCGGCCGAAGCCGAAGACCTCGACGTCTGATTCGCCAAGCGGCTCCGGCGTGCAGCGATCCCCCCTTCCACGTCCTCGTGCGATCCGGGATGCCTTCCGGGTAGACTGCCTGTGACAGCAAGTCTTCCAGGTCGCTCCGGAACATCTCATGATGCTCACGCAGGTCGCCTTCACTCTCCTGCGACCCCACTCGCGGTGGTCGCTTCTCGCACCGGCAACGGTGGTTCTCG
>CAZUXX010000599.1:0-2830 GCA_964624215.1 uncultured Planctomycetaceae bacterium | reverse complement strand
TGGTGCCGGCATGGCCCCCCTCCGGTCGCATATCTTCCAGTTGCTCAAGGGACTCAACTCGTCCCGCAAAATCAGCTACTGGTACGGTGGTCGCTCCAAACGCGAACTGTTCTATCTCGAAGATTTCGACGAACTGGAAAAACAGTTCCCCAACTTCAAGATGAACATCGCGCTCTCCGAACCGCTCCCCGAAGATAACTGGACCGGCTACACCGGCTTCATCCATCAGGTGCTGCACGATCAATACCTGAAGGACCACCCCGCACCCGAAGACGTCGAATACTACATCTGCGGTCCACCAATGATGTTGCAGGCCGTCCTCAAAATGCTCGACGACCTCGGTGTCGAGCCGTCGAATATCGCGTTCGACGACTTCGGCTAGGACGCGCCCACGCGGCGTCATCCATCCCGCTGCGATGGAAGACGGCATCTCGTCGTCCGGATGCCGCAGACATCTTGAAACTCGGCTCGGCGGGCGAGGGGCAATCCCTCGTCCGCCGCTTGTGTTGGCTCATCCCGACCGCCAGCCCACCGCCGGCCGCGACAGTCCGGCCTTCGCACCCTGCTCAGCAGCCGGCCTGACCGGGCAGAGCGAAGCGGCGCACCAGCTCCCGCGCCGATCTCAGCCCGTCGACTGCCGCACTCACAATCCCGCCCGCGTAGCCGGCACCTTCACCAACGGGATACAGGCCGGCAAAACCGGGAGTTTCCCGGGTCTGCCGATCGCGGCTCACACGCACCGGCGCGCTCCCGCGCATCTCCGGCCCCACCAGAGTCGCATCCTTCAGAAAATCTCCCCGCCAGCGGCGGTCCAGCAACGGCAGCCCTTTCCGCAGCGCGTCAATCACGGCTCCTGGCAACACCGCGTCCAGTTCGGCAACCTGCGTCCCCCGTTTGTACGACGAGGGAATCCGCGCCCCTCGGTCACTCGCACGGCCGTGAACAAAGTCCTTCGCCCACTGGATCGGCGCCAGGTACTCACCCCGCCCCAGCTGAAAGGCCACCCCCTCAAACCGCCGCTGCAGGTCAACTCCCGCCAGCGGATGGGCAGCACCGAACTCCGATGGCTCCAGCGTGACCATCAGACCGCTGTTCGCAAACGGCGTATCGTGTCGCGAGTTGCTCATTCCGTTACTGCAAAACTGCTCCGGCTCGGAGATGCTCGGAATCACCAGCCCCCCCGCACACATGCAGAAGGTGTACACGTCCCGCTGGCCCCGCGCCACCAGCGTGTAATCCGCGGCTCCCAGCAATTCCCGATCTCGCGGACGACCATACTTGTGCCGGTCCACGTGCTCCTGCGGCTGTTCGATCCGCAGCCCGAGTTGAAACGCTTTCGGCTCCAGAGGCACTCCGATCGCATGCAGCATGGCATACGTGTCTCGGGCACTGTGACCCGTCCCGAGAATCACGGTCCTCGCCGCCATCGGACCAGACGACGTCTCGACTCCGGTGATGGCGCCATCCCGCACCTGCAGTCCTTCGACGCGGCAACCAAACCGGTACTCGCCCCCCAGCCGCTCGATCGCACGCCGGAAGTTGCGGCACAAAAGCGGCAGCCGGTTACTCCCCAGATGGGGCCGATGCTCATACCGGATCGACGGCTTCCCGCCGCACTGGACGAACGCTTCTAGCACCCAGTCGACATCAGGTCCCGACATGCGGCACGTCAGCTTGCCGTCCGAGAAACACCCGGCCCCTCCTTCACCGAACAGATAGTTGTTCTCCGGATCGTGGGCACCTCCCCCGTCGAACGCGCGGATCGCCGGCACACGTTCCTTCACCGGCTCACCCCGTTCAAGAATCAGCGGCTGATACCCCTTCACCGCCAGATAGTACGCTGCCAGAAGTCCCGCCGGTCCCGAGCCAACCACGATCGGCCGATGCTCCAGCGGCTCCTTGCCCGGTGCGGGATCGTCGAACACGGGAGGTACGTACGCATCGACATCCTTCACCCCCCGGGAGAGCAGCCTGCTCTCGGTCTCACGGTCCAGTTCGACCAGCACCGTGTAGACAAACTGCAGGTCCATCCGCGATCGGGCATCCAGACTCTTGCGAAGGATCCGCCAGCGAAGAACATCAGTTCTGGAAATCTTCAAACGTCGCGCCGCCACCTTGGGCAGCACCGCTTCCGGTTCATCGACCGGTCGTCGCAGATTGGTCAGCCGTAGCGGCATCGGGATTCCGTTGACGAAGCAGGGGGAGTGATAGCCAGAACCCGAAAGGCGGTGGTCCGCCAGTCACGCTCAATCCTGATCAGAAAAATTGATCTCTGAAAGCGGATCGGTTACCCGCCATCTGGCATGTGCTCCGAGAACTTCCCACACTCTTCACACCGTACCGACACCGTACACAGGGTGACTTCCCCATGAGTTCGTCCGATCTCGCCGGAAAGCTTATCGACTACGTCAACCGGCCCGGCTACCGGCCGCAGCGGGCCAAATCACTGGCGAAAAACCTCGGCGTGACCAAAAAACGCATGGACGACTTCCGCAGCGTCCTCGACGACCTGATCCAGCAGGGGCGACTGCGGCTCTCCGAAGGAGGACGCATCCAGTCTCCCGTCCCCGCCGACGCCATCCTCGGCACCATCCGCAAGATCTCCTCCGGCGCTGCCTATCTGATCCCCCACGAACCCAAGCCTCACGGAATCGACGGCGACATCTTCATCGAAGCCGCCGACCTCAAGGATGCCCACAACGGTGACGAAGTCCTCGTGCGTCTGCTCCGCCGTCGCCGCAGTGGCGGCAAACGCTGCGGCGCCGTCATCGACGTCCTCGAACGCTCCACCAACATCTTCGTCGGAACCTATTTCGAAGAGGACGAAACC
>CAZUXX010000598.1:0-2831 GCA_964624215.1 uncultured Planctomycetaceae bacterium | reverse complement strand
TGCGGGTCCCGTCCGCTCAACGGTTCGACCAGCAACGGGCTTTGCATCGGCTGCGCTTCGTTGATGTACCGCACGATCTCCTGCAGGTTGCGGTCGGTCTCCAGTCGCGAGAGTCGTCGCCCGGCTGCAACAGGATTCAGTCTGAGGGAACTGGTCGAGGCCGTTCCGTGGCATGCTGCGTTGCCACACCGGTTCAGCAGCAGAGGCTGGATCCGCTGGACGAACTGAGCCCGCAGTTCTCCACTGAGCTTTTCGGGAGACCGATGCCCGCTCGTGGTTGTCGTGGACGGCAGAGGATCCGAATTCGCCAGAGCAGGGTGTTCGGCTTCCAGCTCGCGGAGCAGCAGCCGGGCTTCACGACGATCGGGTTCCAGTTGCAGGGCGGCGAGGACTTCGGCCCGGGCCTCGTCGTACAGCTTGTTGATGCGGCACCAGCGGGCGAGTTCCAGCCGCTGATTGGCCGTCGGGGCCGTCAGGTTGTCGCGCATACGGAGATACGCATCCGGCAGTGACTCAGCCGCGACCTGCACCATTCCGTACGGGACGAGCACCTCCCCGTTCTCCATCCGCACCAGATATCCCTCGGGACGTTGCTCGACATCACCCGAGAACGACTGTCCCGAGGTGATGACGATCAGCGAGATCCGCGGCTCGTCGATCGGCCGGGAGGGAATCACGTGCGGACTCTGTGCCCAGGCAGTTGCGGCCAGGGCAATCCAGGCGAGTCCACTGCAGGCGGCAGGCATCCATCGCGCACGCTGCATTTCGGGGCACTCCTGAATCCTCTTCAACGTTTCAGCCCGGGTGGCGTGGGACCCCGAGCCCGGTTGCTGTTCAGACGCGGAGGTTCAATCTTCCCGTCGCCCGGGTCAATGCCAATCGGCGTGTTCCGCAGGCCCGGCTTCCGCCGCGATGACCCGCGTTCGCCAACGCGCGATGCAAGCGCCGCGACTGCAGCGTGAGCCCGCACCGATCCTGCCGTTCGAGCAGCCGTTACTTGCGGTTGACGCTCTGGACGATGAACAGCACGCGACTGACTTCGTCCGGCCGATCGACCGGCCTCTCCCGAACGGCCTGCTGATTGCGGGAGAAGGCTTCGGGTCGGGGTTCGGCAGAATCTGCCAGTGGACGTGCCGTGGTCGCTGCCCGTGATTCCCCGCGACCGCTCCAGGCGGCATCGGCTTCGCTCCGCAGTTCGCGATACAACTCTTCGGGAAGGTTGACGCGGACGGACCATTCCCGGGCGGCTGCTTTCTGTGCCGCACGCGTTGGAACGGCCGCGGCTTCGGCGGTCGATTCGGCGGGAATCTCTTCCGCCCGGGGGAGTCGTGCCGCCGGTTCTGCTGACGGACTGGCTCCGGCGACAGAAGGGGGTTCGGCCGTTGGCTGCATCAGAGGTCGTGGCGTTGGCGACGTGCTTTCCGGGGCGGGAGGAAGAACCATCGACCGGCCCGACAGACCGCGCAGCCGCTGGGCAAGCCGTTGGTCGCCGGCAGCGATATTGGCCGCACGCACCTCGTCAAACGAGACGTGCTGCATCAGATCGTCGACGACTCCGGTGAGCTGTTCGTCGGAGGCCTCGACATACAGGGCGACCAGTTCGGAACCGGAATTCTCGACGGAGCGACCACTGATCTCGCCGGTTTCTGTATCTGCTTCGACCACCGTCAGCCCGCGGCGTTGCAGGAGCACGACCATTTCATCGGCGAATGCGTCTACATCGACAACGCCGACTTCGACGATGACGGTGTCGCTGCCAACCTGCGTGAGGTAATGCCGCACTTCTCCCGGGCTGGGAGGATCGAGCGGGTTCAGCCGCAGACGCTCGGCCATTCGGGCGGTGGCACTTTCGGCCGCCTCGGTCTGGTCGAGGGGATGACGGGATGGCATGCGAACATCCGCTTCGTCGACGGCCCGTTGCCTCTCGTGCGGGGCACTGGCAACGGCAATGGCCGAAGCGGAAGCGGCAGGAGCGTGTTCCGGCGGACTGTTCCCGATCGCCACGATTTCGTGGTCGGCCGGCTGGGAGAGCAGCACGACGGCGACGACGAGGCACGCTGCCACCCCCACGGTCGAAGCGACCGAGAGGATCAGTCGGGTGGGCCGGCGGGGTGGTTGTGGCGCTGGTCGTTCGGACGCGATCCGCTGCATCACTCCGGCACGGAGTTCTGGCGGAGCTGCTGGCCGGGGGAGCGACTTCAGCAGCGTCGAGAGCTCCCGGAAGTCCTGCAGGGTGTCGCGTGCCTGCGGCGAACTTTCGAGCAGCGCAGCGACGCGCTCCTGTTCCGGCAGGGTCAGCTCGCCATCGAGCGACGCCGAGAGGAGCTCGTCAGGATTGGAAGTCAACTCGCTCATGATTCAGTCTTCAGTGACCGGGAGAGCTTCTCCCGCAATTCTATGCGTGCCCGATGGAGCCGACTGCGGACAGTCCCGATCGGACAACCCAGCAATTCGGCAATCTCGTCGTATCGGAATCCTTCCATTTCCTTGAGGATCAGGACATCCCGGTGGTCGTCGGCCAATCCGTTCAGCGCTTCGAGAAGCTGTTCCTTCCGCTCCTCGGCCTCGAGGGCTGCTGCCGGATCGCTGACCTCGGGAGGCAGTATCGGTTCGAGCCCGCCCGTGTCCCGTAACACGTCCAGCGAGGCGCGCCTCGTTTTTCTCTTTCTTCTGAAAGAGATTGCGGCGTTGTAGGCGATGCGAAACAGCCATGTGTAAAAGGCGGAATCGCGTCGAAAGGCGGGCAAATTCTGGTAGGCAAGAACGAAGGCATCCTGGGCGACGTCGAGGGCGTCGTGCGACGACCCCAACACACGCACCCGCATGCTGTA
>CAZUXX010000597.1:0-2838 GCA_964624215.1 uncultured Planctomycetaceae bacterium | reverse complement strand
ATCCGACCTCGCCGCCGCGGCGATGGCCGAGAACAGCCCTTCCCACGTGTATTCGCTCGCCGTCACGGTGACGGGAATCCCTGCCGCTTCGGCCGCCTGAACAGTGATCGGACTGATCGCAGCAATGCGGGTGCGGGTCCCCAAATGCTCTCGCAACCCGTCGGGCCACAGTCGCGCCAGTGCCCGGGCGATCGACGGGCTGCTCAGGGCAATCCAGTCGAGCGGACTGGTTGCCACGTCGCTCGCCAGGTCGGCGGGGAGCTGATCGACATCAACGTTTTCGTAGACCACGCTCTGTTCGACGATGGCCCCCGCGCGCGTCAGCTCGTCCGGCAACACGTTCCGACCGCGGCTGGCCCGCGCCCAGAGCACCCGTGCCCCGCTGACATGTGGCTTGAGCACTTCGGCAAGCCCCTCGGCGCAGTGTTCGGGGGGAACCACATCGGGACGCAATGCGTAAGCTTCCAGTGCAGCGGCCGTCGCCGGGCCGATGCAGGCCAGCCTCACGCGCCCCAACCTTCGCACATCTCCGCCCGTTTCCCACAGTCGGGTGAAGACCGCCCTGACGGCATTGGCCGAGGTGAAGATCAGCCAGTCGACTTCGTCGAGCCGGGCCAGCATGGTGTCGATCACAGCGGGATTCGCGACCGGGCGCACGGCGATGAGTGGCATGAGCACCGGTTCGGCCCCCAGCTCAAGACACCGCGCGATCGTCTGCTCGACCCCGGGTTCGCTGGCCTGACCGCCAGTCTCCGGCCGCGTGATTCCGATTCGCTGCCCGAACAGGGGGCGACGTTCGAACCAGACGATCTTTTCCCGCTGGGTAACACACTCACCAACGACAATCAGCGACGGGGGTCGCAGAGCCTCCCCGGATGTCCGTTCCGACAAATCCGCCAGAGTCCCGACCACGATCTGCTGTGAGGGGAGCGTTGCCTGACACAGAACCGCCGCCGGAGTCGCTTCCGGAAGGCCAGCTTCGATGAGTGATGCGGCGATCTGGGGCAGGCGATGCAATCCCATGTAGAACACCAGCGTCCCGGGGAAGCGGGCGAGCTGGGAGTAGTCGAGGCGCGAGGCGGGTTTCAGGGGGTTCTCGTGGCCGGTGACGAACGCCACCGCCGAGGCCATGTCCCGGTGAGTCAGCGAGAGACCTGCGTAGGCTCCAGCGGCGATCGCCGCCGTCACCCCCGGCACGACTTCGTAGGGGATCCCGGCATTCGCGAGCGCAGCGGCCTCTTCACTTCCCCGTCCGAACAGGAAGGGGTCGCCCCCTTTCAGGCGAACCACGGTCCGTCCCGAACGGGCCGCGTCGATCAGCTTCTGGTTGACCTCATCCTGCTCGACCCGGGCGATTCCCTTGCGTCGAACACGAGCGGTGCGAATGCACTCGCCGTTCGTCCACCGCAGCATCAGCGGATTGACGAGCCCGTCATAGAACACGATGTCGGCCCGTGCCAGACACTCGCGGCCACGCACCGTCAGCAGACCCGGATCCCCCGGGCCAGCTCCGACCAGATAGACAGTGCCGACCTTCACGACCTGTGTTCCCCTGCTCCGATCAATCCCTCGCACTCATGTGGTGTCCCATCGTATCAGATCTCCCGGACGGCCGGTGTGACGACGCCACGTGTGACCGGGGAGTTTCCACGCACGGGATTCGAGTGACGAACGGGTCAACCCGTGACGACCGACGCACGGAGTATGGGAGGAGTTGCCTCAAGGGGGCCGGCACCAGCCTCAGGCTAAGTCGCCCAGGGGATCTTGTCGCCGTTGTACGAGGGGTAGAAGTTGAAGCCGATCGTCTCGGTCAGACGCGAGAGGAAATCCCGCTTGAACGACAGTTCGGTCGTTTCGGCGGTCGAGCGGGGGGAATGCGTCGGGTACTGCAGCGTGACGACGTTGTGGAAGATCCGTTCGGAGGTCCCGTCCTCCTTCATCTTGTGGACATTCACGTGCACTTCGGCATTCCCGCGGAAGAGCGTCGCACTGTGCGGCTGGTACAGGTCGAAGGAGACGAGTTCCAGCTCGATGACATAGTCGGTTTTGAACTCGCGACCGATTTCGTCGGCCGTCTCCCAGTCGCGGTTGCGGTCCAGCCAGGCCCGGACACGATCCGGCTCGGTGACCAGAATCGTATTGGCCTGCAGCGCACGGGCGACCATCGTCGCCAGTTCGGTGTCGATCTTGGAATGACGGTAACGGATTTCGGGGTCGGCGTAGCACACGACTGTGACGGTCGAGTCATTGCCGATCATCGACTCGCCGGTCTCGGTATCGAAGGTCGGCTCGATTGACGGCGGTCCTCCCAGCAGCAGTCCCAGCAGGACAAACTGGGCACACCCCGAGGTCATCAGTGCGATCCCCAGCCCCAGTGCACACAGGGTGAGACGCATGGTTCGTCGCACAACCATCATCAGCCGACTCCTCAAGTCCTGCGTTTCCCAGTCCAGATGCCTGTCCAGGAGATTCGTGACGGCGTTTCGACGCCAGTTTCCTGCGCCCGGGTGCGTGAGATCGCCCGCGGCGCGATGTGTTTTTCCCAAGGTCTACCGGGCTTCCATGGTGGTGACGTCATAGAACCGCTGGCCGATCACTTCGGCGAGTTCGCTGACGAACTGTCGCTGCAGCATCCTTTTCGGGACGGAGGTCATATCCACGGGGTGCTGGTGCGGATGCGATGCAGAGAACTCTTGCTGAAAGACTTCCACAACCTGTCGGGACTCTGTCTCCACCCGAAAGGCCCGGATGAGTCCTTTGGCCTGCCCGCGAAACAGGTTCGGGTTGCCATTTTCGGTCTGACTGCCATGCCGCCGATTTATTTGGATTTGCTGGCCG
>CAZUXX010000596.1:0-2840 GCA_964624215.1 uncultured Planctomycetaceae bacterium | reverse complement strand
ATCGCCGAGATCAGCGACGGGCTCCCGGTCGTCGCGACCGTCTACACCAACGGGTGGCCCAAAGACCCCACCGCGATGGACAACGCCGACACTGTCGTCAGCTACTGCGACGGCGGTGCACGCCATTACCTCAACGACCGGCTGGCCGACTTCGACCATCTCGTCGAGTCGCGGGGTGTCGGGCTGGTCTGCATTCACTACGCCGTCGAAACAGTGAAAGGGGAACCGGGCAACTACTTCCTGAAGTGGATTGGCGGCTACTTCGAGCCGCACTGGTCAGTGAATCCCCACTGGGTCGCCAGGTTCGATGATCTGCCCGATCACCCGATTACCAGAGGTGTCGAGCCGTTCGAAATCAACGACGAGTGGTACTACCACATGCGGTTCGTTGACGGGATGCAGGGGGTCACCCCGATCCTGACCGACTTGCCGCCGCGGGAAACGCTCACTCGCCCCGACGGGCCGCACAGCGGCAATCCGTATGTCCGCGAAGCCGTCCTGCAGAAGATGCAGCCGCAGCACGTTGCCTGGGCGTACGAACGACCGGACGGAAAGGGACGCGGGTTCGGTTTCACCGGCGGACACTTCCACAAGAACTGGCAGGACGACAACTTCCGCAAGATCATCCTGAACGCCATCGTCTGGTCGACCGGACTCGATGTCCCCGAATCCGGCGTGAAGTCCGCGACCCCCACCCAGGAGGAGATGGACGCCAACCAGGACCAGCCCAACGCCCAGGCGAACAGGCGGCCTGCCAGCCAGAAGCAGGCCTCAACCACGGCGTCGCAAAGCAACGTCAAGGCGGCGTATTCGACCGATGTCGTCACACCCGCCACACCCGGCAAGTCGGCCGGGATCGACGTCGACATCACCGGCGCCAAAGAACTGTGGCTGGTCGTCACGGACGGGGGAGATGGTTACTCGTGTGACTGGGCAGACTGGGCCGAGCCGCACCTGATTCTGCCGATCACCGAAGTCCGAACCAAACTGGTCGATGGCAAGCCGGTCGAATACGAGGTCAAGCCACTGGTCGCCGTGCCGCTGACCTCACTCGACTGGAAGGCGGCCACCGCTTCGTTCGGCAGCGTCCAGAAGAACCGGAACTGCAATGGTGGTCCCCTGCGGATCGACAACCAGCCGGTTCGGGACGGCATCGGCACGCACGCCAATTCGTACATTCATTATGTACTGCCCGAAGGTCATTCGTTCACACGGTTCAAGGCGCGTGGCGGGCTGGACAACGGCGGGACCGATCAGGGGGGGTGTGGGGCCGCTGCCAGTGTGCAGTTCCACGTCTACACACAGCGACCCGGCCCGCAGGTGCTGGCAGCCGCCGCGTCGGGCGGCAACGTCTCGCCGCCCGCCAGTAATGAGCCGGAGGATGCAGTCGACCAGCTTGCGGTCCATCCCGAACTCGACGCGGTCCTGTTCGCCAGCGAACCGATGATGACCAACCCGGCGTCGATCGATATCGATCACCTCGGCCGCGTGTGGGTGTGCGAAGCAATCAACTATCGGGCCTTCCGCAATCGGGATGTCATCGGCGAACGCGAGGAAGGGGACCGCATCCTCATTCTCGAAGACACCGATGGCGATGCCCGCGCCGACAAGGTGACGGTGTTCTACCAGGGACACGATATCGATTCAGCCCACGGCCTCCTCGTGCTGCCGGCGATTCCCCGGCAGGGAGACGAGATTTCCGAATCCCGGTTTGGCCCTGCTCCGCATGCGCTGCGGGTACTGGTCTCGGCTCTCGACTCGATCTTCTATCTCATCGACGACGACGGTGACCTCAAGGCCGACCGGAAGGAACTGCTCTTCACCGGAATCGGCGGGGCCCAGCACGATCATGGCATCCATGCCGTCCATTTCGGCCCGGATGGCAAGCTGTACTTCAACTTCGGCAACGAAGGGAAGCAGATCAAGGACAAACACGGCCAACCGATCATCGACAAGGCCGGCAACGAAGTGAACAACGCACGCAAGCCGTACCAGGAAGGCATGGTCTTCCGCTGCAATCCGGATGGCAGCGAGTTCGAAACTCTCGGCTGGAACTTCCGCAATAACTGGGAAGTCTGCGTCGACAGCTTCGGCACCATGTGGCAGTCCGATAACGACGACGACGGCAACCGCGGCGTGCGTATCAACTACGTGATGGAGTACGGCAACTACGGCTACCGGGACGAATTGACCGGGGCCGGCTGGCGCGACCCGCGCACCAACATGGAAGACGAAATCCCCCTGCGGCACTGGCATCTCAACGACCCGGGAGTCATCCCCAACCTGCTGCAGACCGGAGCCGGTGCCCCCACCGGCATCTGTTTCTATGAAGGGTCTCTGCTGCCGGAGATCTTTCACGGAGCAATTATCCATTGCGACGCAGGACCCAACATCTGCCGCGCCTACGCACCCCGCCGGGACGGGGCAGGGTACACGGCCACCACCATCAACATTCTCGACGGCGCCCGGAACAAGTGGTTCCGTCCGAGCGACGTCTGCGTGGCCCCCGACGGATCACTGTTCGTCGCCGACTGGTACGACCCGGGAGTGGGCGGGCACCGCATGCAGGATGCCGGCCGGGGTCGTCTCTTCCGCGTCGCTCCCAAAGGAAAGGCGGCACAGTACAACACCGCAAAGCCTGATCTGAGGACCCCCCAAGGGGCGGCCGCGGCGCTGCAGTCTCCGAATATGACGACCCGCTACCTCGGCTGGACCGCGCTTTGGTCGATGGGAGACAAGGCTGTTCCGGCACTCCGGCAGATGTGGACCTCGGAGAACCCCGTGATGCAGGCACGGGCTCTGGGCGTTCTCACCAAACTGCCTCTGCAGAAGCAGCAAAC